>DASSGL010000001.1:0-5210 GCA_035693525.1 Gaiellaceae bacterium
GCCGCGCCAAACGGCTCGTGGGTAACGACCTAGAGGCCACGGCGAGCGCGAAAGAGGCGCTCGCCATCCTCGATCGCCTTGGCACGCTCGAGGAACCCGATCGTTTGCGGCACGAGCTCGCGGCTGAACCGGTCTGATGGACACGAAGACCATAGGCCCTGAGCGACGAACGCTGCCGACGCGCTGGAAGACAGCCGTCGTGGGAGCCCAAACGGCGCACGCCCGTACTAAAGCCGCTCCTCGTCCGAGGTGCATGTGAGACCCCAGCTTGTCGAGTCGGCCCTCAGGGTCCTGGCGATCGTGACGGGGCAATCGATCGTCGGCAACATTCGGCCCCCTCGGCGACCGTTCCGCGGTAAGCAAACGCCTTTCTGGGCTCCGCGGCGTCGACGCGCTCCGACCCGGATTTCCGCTCAACCACGGGGTTCTGGCCGACGAGGCAACCGTCCTTCAGGTCCGGCTCGGCGCCTACCACGGAAGCCCGTGATGCACCGGTGATGCACGCCCAACTAGAAAGCCCCCGCATGTGCGGGGGCTTTCCGTAGCAGGCCTGTAAGCCGGATTCTGTCGAGGGTGACCATCCATCTGTGCAGCTACCCGGTTCCTCGGCGGGCCGCCTCGGCGGAACCTGTTCGCCTTGCACCGGACGGGGTTTGGCGAGCCGTCGTGTCGCCACGACGCTGGTGGGCTCTTACCCCACCGTTTCACCCTTACCGGCGGCGTCTCCGGAGATGCGCCGCAGGCGGTTTGCTTTCTGTGCCACTGTCCGTCGGCTTTCGCCGCCTCCCTCTCGGGAGCGTCCTGCCCTGTGGTGTCCGGACTTTCCTCGACACCGCGCTCTCGCGCGGCGCCGCGATCACCCGGCCTGCAGATCCAATTCTACCTGGGTACCCGCCGAATCGTTCCGGCCGTGCAGGACGAGCTCGCACTCCGGACAGCGGACGCGCGGGCCGTCGTGCAGGACGAACTCCCCGCACACCGGGCACTCGAGCGAGGCGCCGCGCAGGAGCGCGAGCAGCTCCTGCTCGAGCGTCCGGTGCAGGGGAGCGACGTGACTCACAGTGCCCGGAACACTCCGACCACCTTGCCGAGCACCTGCACGTGATCTGCGTAGATCGGCTCGAGGGACGCGTTCTCCGGCTGGAGCCGGATGCGGTCCTTCTCCTTGTAGAACGTCTTGACCGTCGCCTCGTCGGCGCTCTCGTCGTCGCCTGCGAGCGCGACGACGATCTCGCCGTTCCGCGCATCCTGCGCCCGCCGCACGACGACGATGTCGCCGTCGAGGATGCCCGCCTCGATCATCGAGTCGCCGTTCACCCGGAGAAGGAAGTCGCCGCGGAGCGTCTCCGGTACGGCGAGCTCGTCCTCGACGTTCTGCTCGGCGAGGAGCGGCCCGCCCGCTGCGATCTGGCCGAGGAGCGGCAGCTTCGGCATGGTCACGGTTCCCTCCTGCTCGCGCCCCGTGAGCTCGAGCGCCCGCGGCTTCGTCGGGTCGCGGCGGAGAAGGCCCGCCCGCTCGAGGTTGGCGAGGTGCGCGTGCACGGTCGAGGGCGAGGCGAGGCCCACCGCCTCGCCGATCTCACGCACGGTCGGCGGGTAGCCGTGGCGGTCGACGTACTCGACGAGAAATTGCCAGATCTCCTGCTGTCGGCCGGTCAGCTCCACGATGGTTTCTCCTGCTCGAGGGTCGGCGGGCTGGTCGAACGTGTGTTCGCCGTGGAGGGTAGAGAGTCCTTCGGACGACGTCAAGGGAAACGAAGGGCCGCCCGTAGGCGGCCCGGAGCCTCGCATGCGCTGGAGAGGACTTGAACCTCCACGGCCTATGCGGCCACTAGGCCCTCAACCTAGCGCGTCTACCAATTCCGCCACCAGCGCGAGGGAGCGCGAAGTGTAGCGGTGGCTGCTATGACCCGATGCGTGCGTCTCCTCCGTCGCAAGGCGAGCGCGCTCCGCACGATCGGCGAGGCCGAGGCCTACGCCCGGTGCCACGGCGACCGCGGCCTGGACATCCTCAGCGTCGACCCGGTGCCGCCTCCGCCGCTCCGTAGGCCGGCCCCGAACGTCACCGGCGAGACGCTTCGCCGCGCCTTCGAGGACCGCCTCCGGTCGCGCTCGGGACCGTCTACTTGAGGTAGCGGAAGAGCGCGATGCTGTTCGCAAAGAAGAGCACCGAGATGAGCACGGTGAACCGCGTCAGGTTGCGCTCGACGATGTGCGTGCCGCCCTGCGACGCCGGGGTGAAGCCCATCCCGCCCATGCCCGCGTCGCGGCCGCTGTGCATCAGCACGAGCGCGACGAGGACGAAGACGAGCAGAACCTGGACGACTGCGAGAAAGCTGACCATTGCAGGCCCAGGGTAGCTATCTCAGGGCGACCTCGACGATCGCGTCGATGAGCTCCGCGGCGATCCTGTCCTTCGTCACGTAGCCTGCGGCGCCGGCCCGGCGCGCCCGGTCGACGTCGGTGCGCGAGTTGGAGCCGGTCAGCATCAGGACGCGCGCCCCCGGGTTCGCTTCATGGATCGCCTGCGCAGCCTCGATGCCGTCCATGCCGGGCATCGAGATGTCCATCAGGACGACGTCGGGCCCGAGCTCGGCGGCGAGCCGGACCGCCTCCCCGCCGTCGGGGGCGTGCCCGACGATCGCGAGTCGGTCGTCGCCGGCCAAGGTCGCCTCGAGCGCCTCGACGAAGAGGCGATGGTCGTCGGCGATGAGCACGCGGATTTGCTGCATGGGTTGCCCTCGTCCCCCGCAGACGGGTATTGATCGTGCCTTGTTACGCTCGACTTGTGAAGGGCGACGACGCCCGTGAGCGGATCCAGAAGCTGCTCGTGACGGGTGACAACAGGCTCAAGCAGGGCGTCGATCCCGAGAAGGCGCGCGAGAGCTGGGAGCAGGCGCTGGCGGTCGCACGCGAGGCCGGCCTCGAGGAGGCGATCCGACCGCTCGTCGAGATCAGGCTGGTCGACTTGCCGCGGCGGAGCTGAGGATCGCCTCGATCCGCTCTGCCTGACGACGCACGTCGTGCGTCGCGGCAGCGGTCCGCGCCGCGTCGTTCGGGCACGGCAGGGCGGCCGCACGGTCGAGCGCGGCGGCGAGCTCGTCGACGTCGAGCGGGTCGACGAGGATCCCGGCGCCAGGCGGCACGAACTCGGGCGGGCCCCCGATACGGGTGGCGACGACCGATCGCCCGGAGGCCATGCCCTCGAGGAGCGCCTGCCCGAGCGGCTCGAGCAGGCTCGGCTGGCAGAGGACGTGGGCGTCGGCGAGGAGCCGCGCCACTTCGTCGTGGGGCACCCGGCCTCGCAGGTCGACGCCGACGCGTCCTTCGAGCCGTGAGCGCAGGGAGCCGTCGCCCGCGTACGTGAGCGTTCCCGCGCCGAGACGCGCGAACGCGTCCGCGAGCCGCACGACGTTCTTGCGCTCCTCGAGCGCGCCGACACACAGAAACCGAGGTGGCCCGTCGGGCGCGGGAGCGACGGCGAACTGCTCGAGGTCGACGCCGCTCGAGACCACCTCGGTCTTCCCGCGAGCCTCGGGCACCTTCGTCTCGAGCTCTCGGCGCAGGTACTCCGACACGCACACGATCGTCGTCGCGCGGCGCACGACGAGACGCGTCGCCGCCGCGACGCCCGGCAGCTCGCCGATGTTGCGCACGTCGCGGCCGTGCGCGGTGACGACGAGCGGCGCGCGGGAGCCGAGTGCGGCGATCAGCCCGCTGGGAACGAGAAAGTGCGCGTAGACGACGTCCGGCCGCGACGCCGCGAGCGTGCGTCGAGCAAGCTCGAGGTAGCGGCGTTTGCCTCCGCTGCGCGTGTCGAGCACTGCACGCTCGAACGTGTGGCCGCGCGCGACGAGCACCCGCTCGACCTGCGCGACGAACGTGCCGAGGTCCGGCTCGGACGTGCCGGGATACATCTGCGAGACGAGCAGGATGCGCACCGGCCGCAGCGTATGCTTCGGCCTCGTGCCGGGGGTCGTCGAGGTGGACGGGCTGATGAAGGTGTTCCGCGTTCCCGAACGGGAGGCGGGACTGCGCGCGTCGCTGCGCGGCCTCGTCAACCGTACGTGGCGCGAGGTTCGCGCGGTCGACGGGATCTCGTTCACGATCGGCCCGGGCGAGGTCGTCGGATTCCTCGGCCCGAACGGCGCCGGCAAGACGACGACGCTGAAGATGCTCTCCGGGCTCCTCTACCCCACCGCGGGCGAGGTCCGCGTGCTCGGGCACGTGCCCTCGAAGCGCGAGCGCGACTACCTGCGGCGGATGACCCTCGTCATGGGCAACCGAAACCAGCTGCAGTGGGACTTGCCGGCCCTCGACTCGTTCGAGCTGAACCGCGCGATCTATCGCCTGCCGCGCGAGGGTTTCGCCCGAACGCGCGACGAGCTGATCGAGCTGCTCGACATCGGCGACCTCGTGCGCAAGCCCGTGCGGAACCTCTCGCTCGGCGAGCGCATGAAGGTCGAGATCGTCGGATCGCTCCTCCACCTGCCGCAGGTCCTCTTCCTCGACGAGCCGACGATCGGGCTCGACGTGACGATGCAGAAGCGCATCCGCTCGTTCGTCGCCGAGTACAACCAGCGGTACGACGCGACCGTCCTCCTCACGAGCCACTACATGGCGGACGTCGCGGCGCTCTGCCGCCGGGTGATCGTCGTCCACCATGGGCGGATCCTGTTCGACGGCGACCTCGTCGCGCTGACCGAACGCTTCGCCGCCCACAAGACGATCGAGGCCGTCCTCGCCGACGGCGAGCGCATCACGCTGCAGGTTCCGAAGGCCGAGACGTCGCGGGCGACAGCGCGGCTTCTCGCCGAGAACGAGGTACACGACCTGACGGTCGAGGATCCGCCGATCGAAGACGTGATCGAGCAAGTCTTCATCTCGTCGTGAGCGTCGGAGCCTTGCCGCAGGCGTCGCGGGCGAGGTCGATGGTCGACTTCTACCTCACGACGATGCGGACACAGATCCAGACGCAGTTCCAGTACCGCGCCGCGACGTACATGTACACGCTCGGGATGGTCGCCGAGCCGACGATCTACCTCGTCGTCTGGACGACGATCGCGGAAGCGCACGGCGGCTCCGTCGAGGGCATCGGCCCCGGGCAGTTCGCGGCGTACTACATCGTCTGGACGCTCGTGCGGACGATGAACATCGTCTTCACCCCGTTCGGCTGGGAGGAGCGCATCCGCGAGGGTCAGCTCTCCGCG
>DASSGL010000002.1:0-8170 GCA_035693525.1 Gaiellaceae bacterium
CGAGGACGCCGACCTGGATCTCGCTCGGCCCGCGGTGGAGGCGCATCGCATGATCTGGGCGTGGCGCTACACGATCCCGAAGGACACCCGCCGTGGCGCACTGCTCGAGCTGGACGGTGAGTTGGTCCGCGTGCTCGCGTCGTCGCTCACGGAGGTCGAGGGCGCCCCTCGCATCGAGTTCGCGGACGGGCCGCTGTGGCTCGTGCGCACCGAGCCGGCGACTCAGGATGTCGCGGGCGCGGGCGCCGGCTCGACCGGCGTCTCGTCGTAGGTGAACGCGCGCACCGACGGCAGCCGGTAGACGAATATCGTGCTCGCGACGAGCCAGCACGCGCCGAAGAGCAGGTAGCCGCGCATCCCGACGAGCGATGCGATCGGCCCGGCGAGCGCGTAGCCCGCGGGCAGGAACACCATCGCGCCCATCCAGCCGTACGCCGACACACGGGCGAGCTTCTCCGGGGCGATCGTGCGCTGGATCGCGGTGTCCCAGACCACCGCGCCGCTTGCGAACGCGAAACCTGCGAGCGCCGCCGCGGGTGCGAGCAGGACGACGTCCGCATGAAAGGCCAGCAGCACGCTCTGGAGCGCGGTCGGGAGGAAGAGCCAGCCGACGGTGACGAGCGGCCGTCGCGGCCGTAGGCGCAGGCCGGTGAGGCTGCCGAGCAGCGCGCCGACGCCCTCGCCCGTGACGACCGCGGCCCACGTGCGGGCGCCTCCCATCGAGTGCTTCGCGATGTACGGGCCGAGCACGAAGAACGGCGCGTACGTGATGAGGAAGTAGAGCGCGACCCACAGGCAGATCACCCACACCCATTGATGCTCGACGAACGCGCTCCAACCCTCGCGGAGCTCGCGGAAGAAGCTCTGGCCGGCACGCGCAAGCGACTTGACGCGCAACTGCGAGAGCAGCAGCGCGCTCACCCCGTACGTCCCGGCGTCGAAGAGCAATGCCGTCCCCGCGCCGACTGTCGCGACGATCGTCCCGCCCGTCGCAGCGCCCAGTGGGAAAGCGGCGTACCGCGCGATCGCGAGGTTGTTCGCCTGCTGCAGGTGCTCGGGCCGCACGACCTCGCGCACGATGCCGTACGACGCCGGCGAGTAGAACGCGACCGAGGCTCCGCCGAGCGCCTGCAGCGCGATCAGCTCCCACACGTGCGCGTGGCCCGTGACGATCAGCACGCCCATGATGGTGCGGACGGCGAAGCTCGAGGCGTCCGAGGCGATCATCACGGCCCGCCGTGGGAAGCGGTCGCCGACGACGCCGCCGAACGCGAGCGTCGCGACCTGCGCGAGCGTCCAGGCCGCGAAGCCGAGACCCACCTCGGTCGCGCTGCCGCCGAGATCGAGGATTGCGAACGCCACCGCGATCGGCGCGAGGTAGGTGCCGACGTAGGAGATCGCGCGCGCCGCGAAGAGCAGGCGGAAGTTCCGCTCGCGGAGACACTCCATCGGATGATCGTTGCGCGCTACGCGGACGCGGACAAGTCCGCCCAGCGCCTGAGGCCCCGGTAGGACTGCCAGAGCGGCATCGCGACGTCGTACTGCGGAACGTCCTCGCCGGCATCCCGCAGCTCCGTGCGCACGTAGTCGACGAACTCGTCCTCGTCGGCGCCGCCGGCGACGAAGTCGGCCCAGTCGTAGAGCTCGAGCCTCAGCTCCGCCAGGTGACGCTGCGGATCGTCGGCGACGCCGAAGTGGATGAGTGCGAGCCGCTCCGGATCGCGCCGCTCGATCTCCTCGATCGTCTCCTGCCACGCCTCGACATCGACCTCCGGCGGAGGAGTGGGGGGCAGCACCGCACGCCCGGGCTGGATGCGGACCCCCGCCGCATCGCCCGCGTAGAGCGTGCCGTCGCCGTCGAGATAGCAGACGTGGTGCGACGCGTGGCCGGGCGTGGGAAAGCAGTCGAGCCCGACCACTCGCTCGCCGACGGGGCGCACGTTCTCCTGCGGTACCGGCGCGAGCTCTCCCCACAGGGAGTCGAACGTGTCGCCGTAGAGGCGGCGCGCGCTGCGCTCCAGCCGCTCCGGATCGACGAGGTGCGGAGCGCCGATCTCCGACACGTGCACCTGGAGCGCGGGATGCTCGCGGACGAGCACGCCCGCCGCGCCGGCGTGGTCGAGGTGGATGTGGCTCAAGAGCAGGTGCCGTACGTCGCGGAGCGCGAGCCCCTGCTCGGCCAGTCCCGCCTTCAGCGTCTCGACGGTCCTCGCGGGGCCGCAGTCGAAGAGCGCCGGGCCGTCGTCGGTGTCGAGGACATACGACGCGACCGTGCGCGGGCGCCCCTGGTGGAGCAGGTCGATCGGCTCGGGCACGCGTTGATCCTACGGAACGTCGACGAGCTCCAGCGCGTCGACATAGATCGCCTCCGAGGCGACCGCCTCGATCGGCTCGTACGTGTGCGATCCGTCGGTCCGCGCGAGCACGACGCGAGGGGTGAACTCGCCCGTGGCACCGGCCTGCCGCCGCAGCTCGATGAACGGCTCGACGGGAATGACGTCCGCGACGATGCCCTCGTCGGCGACTCGCACGGGCCCGACGAGCGCGTCGAACGGCTCGAGCTCGATCTGCGCGGCGTCATCCTCGGCGTCGACGACGACGATGCGCAGCTCCGGTTCCCGCGTCAGCCCCGGCCGGTCGAGGATCGGCTCGAGCCAGCGGACGAGCAGGTCGAGCTGCGCGCCGAGCGGCACGGCCCAGGCCCTTCTCATGTGCGGTCGCGCGCCTCCGCGAGGATCGCGACCGCCTCGCTGCGGCTGCCCCAGCCGCGCGTCACGGTCAGCTTCGACGGCTCGAGGTCCTTGTAGCGCTGGAAGAAGTGCTCGATCTCGTCGAGCAGCTCGGCGTTCACGTCCCCGATGTCGCCGATGCGCTCGAACGATGGATCGCCAAGTGGGACGCACAGCAGCTTCTCGTCAGGGCCCTTCTCGTCGGTCATGTGGAAGACGCCGATCGGCCGCACGCGGATGCGGCAGCCCGGAAACGTCGGGTCGGAGACGAGCACGAGCGCGTCGAGCGGATCGCCGTCTTCTCCGAGCGTCCCCTCCACGAACCCGTAGTCGGCGGGGTACGCCATCGCGGTGAACAGGCGACGGTCGAGCGCGATTCCGCCCAGCTCCTCGTCGTACTCGTACTTGTTGCGCGATCCCGCCGGGATCTCGACGAAGACGACGGCGCTGTCGGTCACGCCTCGACGCGTGCCGGCACGAGCGCGTGCTCGAGATCGGCGATGAGGTCGGCCGGCGACTCGATCCCGACCGAGAGGCGAACGAGATTCGGAGGGGCGGCGAACGGCGCCGTCGCCGTCGAGGCGTGCGTCATCAGCGCCGGCACCTCGATGAGGCTCTCCACGCCGCCGAGTGACTCGGCGAGCTGGAAGAGCTTCGTGCGCCCCGCAAGCGCGACGGCCTCGGCCTCGGAATGCGCGAGGAACGAGACCATCCCGCCGAAGTCGCGCATCTGCCGGGCGGCGATCGCGTGATCCGGATGCGAGGGCAGGCCCGGGTAGAGGACCCGTTCGACGTTGCCGTGGCGCTCGAGCCAGATCGCGACGTCCATCGCGTTCTTGCAGTGCTGGCGCATGCGTACCGCGAGCGTCTTGATCCCGCGCAGCACGAGCCACGAGTCGAACGGGCCGGGGACGGCACCGAGCGACTTCTGCAGGAAGTAGAGCCGGTCGGCGATGGTCGGGTCGTTCGTGGCCACGAAGCCGCCGATCGTGTCGGAGTGGCCGCCGAGGTACTTCGTCGTCGAGTGCACGACGACGTCGGCGCCGAGCTCGAGCGGCCGCTGGAGGTACGGGGTGGCGAACGTGTTGTCCACGACGGCGATCGCGCCCACCTCGTGGGCGGCGGCCGCCGCGGCGCGGATGTCGACGACGTTCAGCATCGGGTTCGAGGGCGACTCGATCCACACCATGCGCGTGTTCTCATCGAGGTGCTCGCGCAGGTTCGGAAAGTCGGCGGCCGGCACGTAGTCGAAGAGATAGCCCTTGGGCTCGTACACCTGCGAGGTCATTCGGTAGACGCCGCCATAGACGTCCGCGATGAGGACCACGCGCTGGCCGGGATCGACGAGATGCATCAGCGTCGTCGTGGCCCCGAGCCCGGATGAGAACGCGATGCCGTGGTCGGCGCTCTCGAGCGAGGCGAGCGCCCGCTGCAGGGCCGTTCGGGTGGGGTTCGCGACGCGCGAGTAGTCGTAGCCCTTGTGCTCGCCGACAGCGTCCTGCACGAAGGTCGCCGTCTGGTAGATCGGCGTGATGATCGCGCCCGTCGCGGGATCGGGCTCCTGGCCCTCGTGAATCGCGCGCGTCTCGAACTCCATTGGTGCGAAGTCTACGAGCGGGCGACCTTGTCGGCGCCCAGGACGCGGGCGAGCCGCGTGAGCGCCGTGTCGAGGCAGTCGTCGAGGTTGCCGCGCACGCCGGCCTCCGGGTGGAACGCCTTCACGCGCAGAACGCCCTCGCCTCGGTCGTACTTGAGATCGACGCGGCCGACGAGCCGGTCGCGTCGCAGGAGCGGCAGCACGTAGTAGCCGTAGACGCGCTCGTGCTCGCGCTTGTACACCTCGATCACGTGACGGAAGCCGAAGACCCGCTCGAGGTAGGTCCGGTCCCAGAGGAGGTTGTCGAAGGGGGAGAGGAGCACTCCGGCTGGGCCGCGTCCCTCCGGCTCCTCGTCGGCGGGCACGAGCACCGAAGCCTTGCCGTCGGCGACCTCGAGCCGCCGCAGCAGGCCTTCTGCGACGAGCACATTCGCGTGAGAGCGGACGCCTGCCGCGCCGCCGCGCAGGCGGAACATCTCCGCGACGGCGGCATCTGTGAGCGCGCCGCGCGCACGCACGCCGCGGAGCGCGGCCCAGCGGACGTAGTCGTCCCGCGTCGGCACAGGCCCGTCGAGGAGCTCGGCGGGAACCACGCGTTCGGGCAGGTCGTAGAGCCGCTGGAAGTTCTCGCGTCCCGCGATCACGAGCCTCCCGGCGGAGTGGAGCGCCTCGAGGACGACCTTCGCGGGTTTCCAGTTCCACATGCCGCCGGGCCCGGAGCCGTCGAAGTCGCGCGACGCGAGCGGCCCGCGCTCCCGGATCTCGCGCAGCACCTGCTCGGTCAGCTCGGGCTCGCGCTCGAACACGTTGCCCCGCCACGGGTGCGACTCGGCGAGACGCGCCATCCGCCAACGGTGCATCGGGTAGTCCTCGATCGGCACGAGGCACGCCTCGTGCGCCCAGTACTCGAAGATCCGCCCGTCGCGCATCAGCTGCGAGACCGTCTCCTCGGGGTAGTTGCCGACCCGCGCGCCGAGTGCGAGGCGGTGGCTGCGCTCGACGGTGGAGATCGAGTCGAGCTGCACGCAGGCGAGCCCTCGCACCGTCTCGAGCACCTCCGCGCGCGCCCCCGAGCGAGCCCGGGAGGCGTACCCCTGCGCCGCCACCACGCGGCGACGGATCTCTGCGAGGGTGGTGGTCGACGTGAGCGACTTCGCCACCTTCGTATTCGACCAGTTGCCGCCGCCTCCGGGTCGTGTACTCGAGGTCGGCTGCGGCCGCGAGGGCGGGCTGGTCGACGTGCTCGCGGCGCGCGGCTACGAGGTTCTCGGCGTCGATCCCGCGGCACCCGACGGCGGGGCGTTCCTCCGGACGACGTTCCAGGACGCACGCGACACCTTGTCGGAGGAGGCCTGGGACGCCGTCGTCGCGGGTCGTGTCCTGCACCACGTGAACCCGCTCGACGAGGGGCTCGACCTGCTCGCCTCGCTCGCGCCGCTCCTTCTCGTCGACGAGTTCGCCTGGGATCGCATCAACGGGGCGGCGCAGGACTGGTACGAGCGGCAGCACTCGCTCCTCCACACGGCCGGCGCGGAGCCCTACGGGCCGCGGGATCTCGACGAGTGGCGCGTACGGCATGCGGGACTGCATCCGCACACCGTTCTGCTCGAAGGGCTACGCGCCCGTTACGAGGAACGCACGCTCGAGTGGGTCCCCTACTTCCACCACTGGCTCAACGGCCCCGCGAGCGAGGCGCTGGAGCAGACGCTCGTCGACGCGGGCGCGATTCCCGCGATCGGCTATCGCTGGGCCGGAGCCAGCACGTCGACGACGCGCTCCTCCGCTCGGTCCCGGTAGTCGGGGCCGAGCCTCTCCGTGAGCAGCTCCGCCAGCTCGCCGCTCTCGGCGAGCTCCTGGGTGATGTCGGCGCCGCCGACGAGCTCCCCGTTGACGAACACCTGGGGGATCGTGGGCCAGCCGGAGACCTCCTGCAGCTCCTGCCGGATGGCCGGGTCGGGGAGGATGTTCACGGCCGTGACCGGCGCCCCCGCCTCGCGAAGCGCCCGCAGCGCCCGATCCGAGTTGCCGCACATCACGAACTGCGGCGTGCCCTTCATGAAGAGCGCAACGGGCTCGTTCTCGATGACGTTCTTGATCGTGTCCTGAAGGTCGCTCATGAAGTCCCTCTCGTCTTGATTCGCAGTTCGTGGATCGTCCCGTCGCGCAACGGCTCGGCGAGCGCGTCGTTCACGAGACGGTGCTGGTCGAGCAGCGTGAGGTCGTCGAAGCGCGGGCTCGTCACGATCACCTGAAAGTGATCGCCTCCGCCCGTTCGGTCCTCGACACGGACCTCCGCGGCGTCCGGAAACGCCCCGCGGAGCAACGACTCGAGACGCTCGACAGCCACACCGCCCATCGTACTGGCGGCGGGGCTGTCTAAGTTCGACTCGAACGCCGACGACTACTACGCGGTCGCGGGCTCGTACGTCGGTGCCGGCGCCTCCGGCGCGTGGCGCTCGTACGTGGCCTCGTAACCGAGCAGCCCTCCGAGCGCCGCTCCCGTCGCGAGGCCGGCCTTCTGCAGCCAGGCGGGCAGGTACGGTGCACGCGAGTCGGCGAAATGAGCGTTCGCGATGACGGCGAGACGGAGCGGGCTCGGCATGCCGCGCTTCGACAGCTTGCCGTCGGCGGCAAGCGCGAACATCGCCTCGATGAACCGCTCGAACTCGAGCGCAGGCGTCACGGTGCAACGGAACCGCGCGACGCTCTCGCCTGCGTTCCAGAACTTGTGCACCTGGCCGGGCATGACGGTGACGACGTCACCGGGCCGGGCGACGAGCTTGTCGCGGCCCGCCCTCAGCGTGAGCTCGCCCTCGAGAACCTCGAAGGTCTCCGACTGGTGCGGATGGACGTGCGCCATCGGCACGCCGCCGCCCGGCTGGACGCGGCACTCGACGACCGTGTAGTCGCCGCCGGTCTGTGCCGCGGTCTCCACGAAGGTGAGCGTCTCGCCCGAGACGGGGTTGACGAGGGTGTCGCCAGGACTGATCACGGGTAACCTCCAACCGATTGCGGTGGGCATGAACGGCGCTGGACTCGAGTGGCAGCTCGTCCAGCGCCCGCCCATCCTCTTCCTCCTGCAGGCGACCCCGCGTCGGGGGAATCCCCCAGAAGTGCCCCAATCTTGCACCCTCGGGGTCGTGCGTACCCTTAGCCGCCATGGAGGTCGGCCTCTTTCCGCTCGGGATCGTCCTGCTCCCGACCGAGCGTGTGCCGCTGCACATCTTCGAGCCGCGCTACCAGGAGCTGATTGCCGAGTGCCTCGAGTCCGACGGTGAGTTCGGCCTCCTGTACGCCGACGAGAACGGAGTGCGCGAGGTCGGCACGCTCGCGCGTGTCGCCGAGGTGCTCGAACGCTTCGACGACGGACGCCTGAACATCGTCGTCGAGGGCGGCGGCCGCTTCCGGGTGGAGGAGCTGACGCGCGGGCGCTCGTTCATGACGGCGGAGGTCGAGCTCGTCGACGACGAGCTGTCGGAGGTCGACGACGAGACGGCCGCGCGCGCCGCGGGCTCCTTCCGTGCGCTCGCCGCGCTCGCCGGTGCGGAGACGGAGGATCCCGACGAGCAGTCGCCGCAACTCTCGTTCGAGCTCGCCGCCCAGGTGGAGCTACCGCATGAGGCCAAGCAACGGCTCGTCGAGCTGCGCGCCGAGCAGGAACGGCTCGAGCTCGTCGCGGAGCTCCTCGACGATGCGCGCACGACGCTCATCGCGACGCGCGAGCTCGGCGAGCGCGCAAAGCGGAACGGCTCGCGCATCTCGCAATAGCGGCGGCTCAGTTGCAGGGTCTCTCGCTTCGAAGCGGTGCCAGGCACGGCCTTCGGCCGAGCCAGGCACCGTTGCT
>DASSGL010000003.1:0-4194 GCA_035693525.1 Gaiellaceae bacterium
CTACTCGGGCTCCGAGGACCAGTTCCGCACGCAGAACGCAGCGTTCGCGGGCGAGCTCTCGAGCCTCGGCCTCCCGCACCGGTTCCGCCTCGTCTACGGCGGGCACAACTGGGCTCTCTGGCGCGCGAACGCGCGACTCGCCTATCTAGCCGCCGCCGGGAGATTGCGTGCGTAGGCTCGACGGAGCACGCCAGAGAGCGGAGGTGCCGGCTTTGCCGGCGCCGGAGCGGGAGCTCGTGCGTAGGCTCGACGGTGCACGCCAGAGAGCGGAGGTGCCGGCTTTGCCGGCGCCGGGGCGGGAGCTCGTGCGTAGGCTCGGCCGTGGAACGGCCGCGGTGGGGCTCTCGGTCTGCGTCCTCGTCGCGGCATCCGGCTGGCTCTACGCGTCGCGCCGGATCGTCCCGGGCGCGGGTCCGTCGGTTCACGACGCCCTCGCGCTCGACGAGCTGTCCCACAGAGCAAGCGTCCCGCTCGCCGTGTACGTCGTCGTGTGGGTGACGGCCGCAGTCCTCCTCGGCGTGCTCGCACGGTGGGCGGGCGCGGACGGGCTCACGGCGGGCCTGCTGCTCGGTCCTGCCGTCGGCGGCTGGCTCTACGCGTTGAACGGCGTCTCGATCCTCGTCGTGCGCCAGATCTCCGCTCACCAGGCGTTCCGCGACGCATCGACGGAGCAGGCCGTGATCGTTCCCGCGCTGCTCGCCGGCCTCGCGGGGGCGGTGCTGGGACGCCGGCGGACGCCGAGCGAGGCGCGGTGGCCGATCGCGCTCGCGTGGCTCGTCGGGGGCGTCGCGATCCTCGCCGCGTGGGAGGCCGTCTTCCCCGAGCACCGGCGCTCCCTCGTGTGGGCGTTCGATCCCGCGCACGTGCACGGGCTCTCGAAGGCACTCGTCGCGCCGCTCGCTGCCGTGCTGCTCGTCACGGCCCGGAGCCTCAGTCGAGGCAGCCGCCGCGCCTGGCAGATCGCGGTCGTCGTGCTCGCGTCGCTCCTCGTGCTGCACATCGGGCGCCGTTTCGACGAGGGTGCCGTCGTGACGGGAATCGTCGTCGTCGTCCTCGTCGCGCGCCGGGCCGACTTCAGGCTCCGAGGCGACCCCGCCTCGCGTCCGCGCGTCTTCTTTCACGCGGCCTTCGGATCGGTCGCTGTCGTGGCGTACGCGCTGCTGACGCTCTGGGTCAACCGCCTGATGGCCGACCAGCCGTACACCTTCCGTTTCGCGCTGGGAGTCACCGGACGCGCGCTCGCGGGTATGAGCTTCCACGGCGCGGACCATCTCAGCGGGGCGTTCGCCTACTGGTTCCCACTGACGACGTTCCTGCTGGGCACGGGCTGCCTGGCATTCGTCATCGCCGAATGGCTGGCGCCGTGGCGCTATCGGCTGCAGTGCGGTGCCGGCGAGCGTAGGCTCGCGGGCGCGCTCGTCCGCGAGTGGGGGTGCGACACGCTGGCGCCGTTCGCCCTACGTGCCGACAAGTCGTACTTCTTCTCCGACGACCGCTCGGCATTCCTCGCGTACCGCGTGGTCGGAGGCGTCGCCATCGTCGCCGGCGACCCGATCGGCCCTCCTACCGGGCGCTGTGGGCTCGTACGATCGTTCGTCGAGTTCGCACACGAGCGTGGCTGGCGCGTCGCGATCCTCGGCGCATCCGAATCCTCGCTGGACGAGTACCGCTCGCTCGGATTGCGAGCGGTCTACCACGGTGACGAAGCGGTCGTCGACACGGCGCGGTTCTCGCTCGACGGGCGCCCGATCAGGAAGGTGCGCCAGTCGGTGCACCGCCTGCAACATGCCGGCTTCACCGTGAGAGTGCTGAACGCGGGGGAGATGGACGCGGAGCTGCGGGCTCAGCTCGAGGCCGTCGAGCGCGAGTGGCGCGGCGACGCGCCGGAGCGGGGATTCGTGATGGCGCTCGACGCGCTCTTCCGGCTCGAGGACGAGAGCGCCGTCTTCGTCATCGGCTTCGACGAGGACGGAGCTCCGGCGGGATTCCTCCACTTCTGCGTCTCGACCGCAGGCTCGGCCCTCTCGCTCTCGACGATGCCGCGCCGGCGCGACCTCCCGAACGGCTTCAACGAATGGCTGATCTGCGAGTCGGTCGCGTGGGCGAAGGCGCACGGGCTCGCGCGGGTCTCGCTCAACTTCTCGCCCTTCGGCGCGCTCCTCGCCCCCGACGCCGTGCTCAGCCGGGCGCAGCGCCTCCAGGCGGGCGCGCTGCGGAAGCTCAAGCACCGCTTTCAGCTCGACAACCTGCTGCTCTTCAATCGGAAGTTCGCACCTGTGTGGGAGCGGCGCTACGTCGTGTACGAGCGCCGCCTCGACCTGCCGCGCGTCGGCGTCGCGGCGCTCGCGGCCGAGTCGTACCTGCCGTTTCAGTGATCGTCGCCGGGCTCGTGCTCGCGGTCGGCTCGACGGTGGCGATCAACGCCGGCTATGCGCTGCAGCATGCGGCGGCGTCAGGTCTGCCGCCGCTCACCGTGCGGCGACCGCTCGCGTCGCTTCGCTCGCTCGCTCGGACGCGTCGCTGGGTGGTCGGCTTCGCGGGCGGCCTTGGCGGCTGGGCGCTGTACGTGGTTGCGCTCGGGCTCGCTCCGCTCTCGCTCGTGCAGGCCGCCTCCGCCGGAGGGATCGCCGTGCTCGCGCTCGGCGCCGGCCGGCTGCGCGTGGCCGAGCGGCTCGGCGTCGGTGTCTCTGTCGCGGGTCTGCTCCTGCTCGCGCTCTCGCTCGGGTCGCACCCGGTCTCCGGCCGCGGGAGCTCGGCCGCCGTCGCGGGCTGGCTCCTCGGCTCGCTCGTGGCTGCGGTCGCGGCGGCGCGCGCGCTACCCGCCGGCGCGGGGCTCGGCACCGCGGCGGGCATCCTCTATGCGGCAGGCGACGTGGCCACGAAGGCGGCGGTCGGCGGCGGCGCCCGGCTCCTCTTCGTCCCGGCCGTGCTCGCCGCTCACGGTCTCGCCTTCGTCTGCGTGCAGCTGGCGTTCCAGCGCGGCCGGAGGCTCGCGACCGCCGGGCTCGCCGTGCTCTGGACGAACGCCCTCCCGATCGTGGCCGGGGCCGTGCTCTTCGGCGAGCGCCTTCCGGGCGGCTGGCAGGGCTCGGCGCGCCTCGCGGCTTTCGCCTTCGTGCTCGCCGGGGCGGCCGCGCTCTCACGCAGGACAAGCGAAGGCTCCTGGGCTACGATCTCGACTGACTAGTCAGTCAATCACCTTCGGAGGAGCGACGCATGGCCACGATCGAGGAGGGGGCGGCGACCGGAGTCTCGTTCGCCCTGACGGACGAGCAGAAGGCCCTCCGCGAGCTCGCGCACGAGTTCGCCGCCCGGGAGATCCGGCCCAGGGAGGCCGCCCACGACTCGGCGATGCGCCACCCGGCGGACGTGATCGGGAAGGCGCACGAGCTCGGCCTGATGAACCTCCACGTGCCGGAGGAGCTCGGCGGGCTCGGCCTCGGCTGCTTCGACGGCCTCCTCGTGGGAGAAGAGCTCTACTGGGGCTGCTCGGGCATCGGCACCTCGATCTCCGCGAACGGCCTCGGCGCCGGGCCGGTGGTCATCGCCGGGTCCGACGAGCAGAAGGCGCGCTGGCTCGTGCCGCTCCTCGAGGAGCCGATCCTCTGCTCGTTCGGCCTCTCCGAGCCCGGTGCGGGATCGGACGTCGCCTCCATGAAGACGACGGCGGTGCGGGATGCCGACGAATACGTCGTCAACGGCTCGAAGACGTTCATCACGAATGCGGGCTACGCGTCCTGGACTGTCGTCTTCGCGAAGACGGATCCCAGAGTCGGCTCGCGCGGCATGTCGGCGTTCGTCGTCCCGATGGATTCGCCCGGCGTCACGATCGAGAAGCACCTCGACAAGATGGGACAGCGGGCGACGGACACCTCTGCGTTCGCGCTCCAGGACGTGCGCGTCCCGGTCGAGAACCGGCTCGGCGAGGAGGGCGACGGCTTCAAGATCGCGATGGCGACGCTCGACTTCACGCGACCCGGGACCGCGGTCGGCGCGGTCGGCGTCGCACAGGCCGCGTACGAGCACGCCGTCGACTACGCCAAGGAGCGCGTGACCTTCGACGTCCCGATCGCGATGCACCAGGGCGTCAACTTCATGATCGCCGACATGGCGACCGAGATCGAAGCGGCACGCCTGCTGTGCTGGCAGGCGGCGTGGATGCTCGACCAGGGCCACGGGCGCAAGGCGACGCTC
>DASSGL010000004.1:0-6558 GCA_035693525.1 Gaiellaceae bacterium
AGATAGCCGGGACGCCCGTCGCCGCCGTGCACCTGCGGCACGAGCGAGTCGAGCGCGCGGACGCGTAGACCGCGCGCCAGGAGCTCGTCGCTCACGTGCGAGCCGACGAAGCCCGCACCACCGGTGATCAGGACGAGCTCAGACAGCCGCAGGCTCGGCCAGGCCTGCTGCGCGCCGGAGCGCGTCGGCCTTGTCGGTCCGCTCCCACGTGAAGTCGCGGTCGTCGCGTCCGAAGTGGCCGTAGGCCGCGGTCTTCGCGTAGATCGGCCGCCGCAGGTCGAGGTCGCGCAGGATCGCCGCCGGCCGCAGGTCGAAGTGCTCGTTCACGAGGTCCGCGATCTTCGGCACGGGGATCGCCTCCGTGTCGAACGTCTCGACGAGCACCGACAGCGGATGCGCGACGCCGATGGCGTACGCGACCTGAACCTGGCAGCGCTCGGCGAGGCCGGCCGCGACGACGTTCTTCGCCACGTACCGCGCGGCGTACGCGGCCGAGCGGTCGACCTTCGTCGGGTCCTTGCCCGAGAACGCGCCGCCGCCGTGCGGTGCCGCGCCGCCGTAGGTGTCGACGATGATCTTCCGGCCGGTGAGCCCGGTGTCGCCCATCGGCCCGCCGATCACGAAGTTGCCCGTCGGGTTGCAATAGAAGAAGTCGCGATCGCTCTCGAGCCGGCGCTCGTCGTAGAGGTCCTTCGGGAGGATCGGATGGAGCACGTGCTCCGCGAGGTCCGGCTTCAGCAGCGTCTCGACGTCGAGCCCGTCGCGGTGCTGCGTCGAGATCAGCACGCGCTCGATCTCGACGGGACGGCGCCGGCCGTGCTCGTCCTCCTCGTAGCGGATCGTCACCTGCGACTTCCCGTCGGGCCGCAGGTACGGGAGGACGTCGGCTTTCCGCACTTCCGAGAGCCGCTTCGCGAGACGGTGCGCGAGCATGATCGGCAGCGGCATCAGCTCCTCGGTCTCGTTGGACGCGTACCCGAACATCATCCCCTGGTCGCCGGCTCCGACCTGGTCGAGCGCGTTCTCGTCGCCGTGCTGCGCCTCGAAGGACGTGTCGATGCCCTGCGCGATGTCGGGCGACTGCTCGTCGATGGCAACGATCACGCCGCACGTCTCGGCGTCGAAGCCGAACTTCGCACGCGTGTAGCCGATGTCGGCGATCGTCTTGCGCACGAGGCGTGGGATGTCGACGTAGATCTCGGTCGTGACCTCGCCCGCGACGACGACGAGGCCGGTCGTGATCATCGTCTCGCACGCGACGCGGCCGTTCGGATCGTCGCGGAGCACCGCGTCGAGCACGGAGTCCGAGACCTGATCCGCGATCTTGTCGGGGTGTCCCTCGGTGACCGACTCCGAGCTGAAGGAAAAGGAGCGCGCCGGCATGGAGCGCCAGGCTACCGGACGCCGAGGAAGGCGGTGAAGGTCGAGCCGTCCTGCTGCTCCGCTCCGAACGCGGCGAACGTGCTCAGGTCCGGCGTATCGGCAGGCACCTTGACGCCGGCGAGTGCGAGCAGCGGGAGCGCCGCCTTCGCGTTCACGTAGACGAAGCCGGTCGTCGCGTCCGGCATGCCGGACTGCTTCTTCGCCTCCAAGAACGACGGATCGGCGGAGAGCTTCGCACCGCCCGATCGGAAGTCGTCGATTCCGGCCTGCGTCGTCGAGACGACGAGCTGGCCGCCGATGATCGCGCGATGCAGCGTGAGCGTCGAGAGCGCGCTGTCCTTCGGAGCAGCCGCGATCAGCTGATCGAGCGTGGTCAGCGCCTTGGCAGTGTCCGCCGGCCGCGTGACGAGCGTGATCTCGGGCGTCGGGAACGCCGGACGGACATAGAGAGCCGTCTCGCCGCCGAGCACGGTATCGATCTGGTTTGCGAGATCGAGCGAGGCCTTGCCGAAGAGTCGCTCGAGCGAGGCGGGCAGCTTCGGCAGCATCCCGAACGCCCCCGCCGGCAATTGCGCGTCGACGACCGCGAGGGCGCCCGACGGGATCTCGTCCACGAGGCCCGAGACATACGGAGCGATCGGGCGCACGACCAGTCGCGGCGGGCTCGACGCGACGAGACCGCCCGACGCGGCAAGCGCCTCGAGCTTCAACCCACCGCTCGTCGAGGTCACCGCGGCGACGAGCCACCGGAACTCCTGCGTCCCGACACCGAACGCGGTGCGAGCGCTGCCGGGCCGATCCTTCTTCAGGCGGAACTTCGCACCGTAGGGGATCTGCTGTGCCTCGAGCTGCCCGGGCATCGACGCGAAGAGCGCGTGCGCCTCCTCGCCGTTCATGTACGCACGCGCGAGCGCGTCGCCCGGCAGATGGCTCATCGCATCGAGGAAGAGCGTGTTGTCCGAGAGGTGCGCCTTGGCGGCGGCGACCGTATCGAGCGTCGCCATGTCGGCCGCGACGGCGGTCCAGTCGCCGAAGCGCCGTAGCACGCGGTCGTGCTGTTTCGCGAACGCCTCGAGCTTCGCTTCGTCGGTCGGTTGCACGAACGCCACCGACTGCTTGCCCGGCAGGAGTGCGACGTCCACCTCGCCGTCGGCGAGCGCGCGAAGATCGTCCGCCGAGATCCGGAGCTGCTTCAGCACGAGCGTCCCGAGGCCGTGCCATTCGGAGGAGGAGAGGTCCGTGCTCGCCGCGACGAACGCGCTCGCGTCCGCCGGCACGACCGTCGCCGCGCCGTCGGCACCGCCGGGGCCCTCGGAGCCGGCGCCGCCGCACCCTCCGGCGAGGATCGCCAGGGCCGCCGCACAAGCCGCAATCGCGGTCGTCCTCATGTCACTCCTCCGTCGGCTGTCGCCCCATCAGCCTCGAGACAAGGTCGGTGAGACTCTGGCCGGAGAGTACCGCGCAAACCCCTTCGGTTATCGGCAGCTCGACCCCCAGCCGGGACGAGAGCTCGTGGAGCACGGGAGCGGTCGTGACGCCCTCGACCGTCTGCCCGATCTCCGCGACCGCCTGCGCGGGCGAATGTCCCTGGGCGATGAGCTCGCCGGCGCGGCGGTTGCGGCCGTGACGGCTCCAGCAGGTGACGATGAGGTCGCCCATGCCCGCGAGACCGGCAAAGGTCTCCGGCCTCGCGCCCGCCGCCTCGCCGAGGCGCGCCATCTCGGCGAGCCCGCGTGTGATGAGCGAGGCCTTCGCGTTGTCTCCGAGGTCGAGGCCGTCGACCCCGCCGGCGGCGAGAGCGATCACGTTCTTGGCCGCCGCGCAGAGCTCGACTCCGACGACGTCGGGGTTGACGTAGGTACGGAAGACGTTCGAGTTGATCGCGTGCTGCAGCCGGCCGGCGAGATGGCCGTCCTCGCTCGCGATCACCGCGGCGGTCGGAAGGCCGAGGGCGATCTCCTCGGCGAGGTTCGGCCCCGAGAGCACCGCCACCGGTCGGCCGCGGACCCGGGTCGAGAGCCGCTCGCCGGTCTGCGGATCGAGTCCCTTCGTGAGGCTCAACACCGGTGCGTCGCCCGGGATCCGCTCGACGACGGCTGCGAACGCGAGGCTCGGGACCGCGACGACGACCGCGTCGACGTCGCCTGCCGCCGCAGCGAGCGGCACCGCCTGCGCCGCGCCGAGGTCGATCTTCTGCAGGTAGCGCGGATTGCGGCCCGTCTCGGCGATGGCCCTGGCCTGCTCGGCGGTGTGGCAGCCGAGCACGACCTCGTGCCCGCGCTCCAGCAGGACGTGCGTGAACGCCGTGCCCCACGAGCCCGCTCCCGCGACGAGGAACCTCACGCCCTGGGCCGCTTTTCGGCACGCGAAGGGTTGCGAACCCGCAACCTGCCTTCAGGCAGGTTGCAGTCGTAGCACCGATCGTACGAAACGACGACTGCAACCCGCCTCGAGCCTGGTTGCGAGACCCGGCAACCGCGAACCCGCAACCTGCCTTCAGGCAGGTTGCAGTCGTAGCACCGATCGTACGAATCGACGACTGCAACCCGCCTCGAGCCTGGTTGCGAGACCTGGCAACCCTGGGGTCTCGCGCTCACGAGCGCTTGACGAAGTCGATCGACACCGGCACGCCCTCGAGCTCGAAGCGCTCGCGCAGCTCGTTCTCGACCCAGTACCCGTAGTCCCTCGTGACGAGGGACGGGTCGTTGACGAAGATCCGGAAACGCGGCGGGCGCCGGTTGATCTGCGCCGCGTAGAGCAGGTTCAGGCGGCGGCCGTTCCGCGACGGGGGCTGCCGCTTCGCACGCAGCTCGTCGACCGCGCGGTTGAGCTCGGGCGTGGGGATGCGCTTCGTGTAGCGGTCGAAGAGCTGCTCGACGTTGTCGAGGAGCCGCTCGAGCCCGCGGCCCGTCTGCGACGAGATCGCGATGAACTCCGGCCGCTGCCGCAGACGACGCCGTAGACGGCCGCGTACGTCCTCGATCGTGACCTGCCCGATGTCCCACTTCGACAGCACGACGAGGGTCGCGCAGTCAGCCTTGCGCGCGATGTCCGCAACCGCGAGGTCCTGCTCGACGACGCCCTGCGACGCATCGATCAGGACGAGCGCGACGTCGGCGCGCTCCGCCGCTTCGAGCGCGCGGAGCTCCGAGTAGTACTCGATCCCCTGTCGATGCCGGCGCTTGCGCCGAAGGCCGGCGGTGTCGACGAGGACGAAGGTGCGATCGCCGTGCTCGAGCACGGTGTCGATCGCGTCGCGTGTCGTCCCGGGAACCTCCGAGACGATCACGCGCTCCCGGCCGAGCAGGCTGTTGACGAGGCTCGACTTCCCGACGTTCGGTCGGCCGAGGATCGCGACGCGTATGGCGTCCTCGGACAGCTCCGACGCGCCGCGCTGCCCGTGCGCCTCGAGGTAGTCGACGATCTCGTCGAGGAGGTCGCCGGTGCCGTGACCGTGGAGGCCGGAGATGGGGATCGGATCGCCGAGGCCGAGGCGGTGCAACTCGAGGGCGAGCGCCTCCTGGCGCGGGTCGTCGATCTTGTTCGCGATCACGAGCACGGGCCTCCGCGACTCGCGCAGGATCTGCGCCACCTCTTCGTCGCCGGGAGTGATCCCGATCTGCGCGTCGACGACGAAGAGGACGATGTCCGCCTCGGCCACGGCCTCGCGCGCCTGATCCGCGATCGAGCGCGTGATCGGGCTCGCGTCGGCGACGTCGACGCCGCCCGTGTCCACGAGGAGGAAGCGCTTCGAGCGCCACTCGCAGACGAGCTCCTTGCGGTCCCGCGTCACGCCGGGGGTCTCGTGCACCACGGCGGCCCGCGTGCCGGTGAGCCGGTTGACGAGCGTCGACTTGCCGACGTTCGGGAATCCGACGATCGCGACCGTGCCGATGAGCTCCGACATGCGCGCCTATCGTCGCTGAAAAGGTGGTGCCACACTTCAGCTGGCCGCGAGCCCTACGTCGCCGGCGGGGAGAGAGCCCACCTCGCCGAGCAGGCTCAGCGAGCCGTCGGCAGCGATGTGATAGGCCGCAACCGTGTGGCGACCGTCGACGAGCACGTAGAACGTTGCGCCGTCCGAGCTGATTGCCTCGTCGAGCGGATGGGCGCCGGCGCCGAGGGAGGCGCTCGCACCCGACGGGTCGAGCAGCGCGATCGAGCCGTCCCCTGCGATCGAGAAGCCTGAGATCGTCGCGGAGCCGGCGTTCGCGGTGTACGCGTACCGGTCGTCGGGCGTGACGACGAGCCAGCATGGTGCGGGCTGGCGCGTCGCCGCGGCGGCCGTGATCACGTGCACGCCGGTCGCGTCGACGGCGTACGACGACGCCGAGCCTGCCGCTTCGGAGACGAAGGCGCGCCCGAGCGAGTCGAACGCGAACCCGAACGGCGTCACTCCGGCCGACGGGTTCGAGACGCCCGCCCCTGCGCGGCCGTGACCGTCGACGGGGAACGTGTCGATCGTCGACGAGTCCTTCTCCGTCACGACGACGACGCTGCCGTTCGGAGAGAACTCCACCTGCGCGGGATTCGCGCCGAGCAACGGCTGCGTCGAGCCGTCGATGGGCGCGACGCGGCCGACGCCGTCGGCCTTGAAGCCGGTGATCGACGCCGAGCCGGCGTTCAGCACGTAGACCAGGTTCTTGTCGACCGCGATGCTGATCGGCATGACGCCGTTCGAGTCGAACGTCGTCACGAGCCTCAGCTCGTCGCCGTCGACCGCGAGCTCCGAGATCGAGTTGCTGCCGGCGTTCACGGCGAAGAGGCGCTTGCCGTTGTCGGACAGCGCGACCGCGCCTTGCGAGCCGAGGTTCGCCCCCGTGCCGACACCGCCGGTGGCATACGTCGCGGTCTGTGTGAGCAAACCGTCGGCAGCACGTGCGAAGACGGCGACGCATTGCTCCTCCTTGGTTCGACGACGGCTTACCGTCGAGCGGAACCGAGAAGCGTTACGTCCCTTGTTCGTTCTTCCAGCTCGCGAAGGCGTCGAGCAGCGCCGCCTCCGCCTCGGGCGAGACGTCGCTCGTACGCAGGGTGCCGGTCAGGCGAAGCGTCTCGCGGAACTGCGCCAGATACTCGGTGCAGTGCGGACACCCCGCGATGTGCGAATCAAAGCGGGCGCGATCGCCACGCGAGAGCGTTCCTTCGAGGTAATCGGTGACGAGCTCGACGAGC
>DASSGL010000005.1:0-2389 GCA_035693525.1 Gaiellaceae bacterium
CGTCGAACGCGTCCGGCAGCCGCTCCTGCATCGAGGCCAGCGGCTGGGGCGTACGGATCCCGGCGACCACGTCCTCGCCCTGGGCGTCGGCCAGGA
Organism: Gaiellaceae bacterium; assembly: GCA_035693525.1. Lineage (GTDB taxonomy): Bacteria > Actinomycetota > Thermoleophilia > Gaiellales > Gaiellaceae > Palsa-739. The sequence continues at coordinate 97 of DASSGL010000005.1, forward strand.
ATTCGCCGTAGAGCCCCTGCTCGCCCGTCGAGGGGTCCCGCGTGAAGGCGACGCCCGTGCCGGACCCCTCGCCTTTGTTGCCGAAGACCATCTCGACCACGTTGACGGCAGTGCCGAGGTCGTCGGGGATCCGGTGCGCCCGCCTATAGACCTGCGCCCTCGGCGTGTCCCACGACTCGAAGACGGCGCGCACGGCGCGGGCGAGCTGGTCGCGGGCGTCCTGCGGGAAGGGAGCTCCGGTTTCGTCCTGGTAGATCTGCTTGTAGGTGCCGACCAGCTCGCGCAGGTCGTTTGCGGCGAGCTCGACGTCCTGCTGCGCTCCGCGGTCGGCCTTCAGGTCGGTGAGCGCCTGCTCGAAGCGGTGCCCGTCGACGCCCTCGGCCACCTCGCCGTACATCTGGATCAGGCGCCGGTACGAGTCGTACGCGAAACGCGGATTGCCCGTGCTGGAGGCAAGCCCTTCGACCGCGACGTCGTTCAGGCCGAGGTTGAGGATCGTGTCCATCATCCCGGGCATCGAGACCGCGGCGCCGGAGCGGACGGAGACGAGGAGCGGGTCCGTCGTGTCGCCGAAGCGCTTGCCCGCCTTCTCCTCGAGCCGCTCGAGGTGCGTCGCGATCTCGTCGTCCAGGCCCGGGGGCAGATCGCCGTCCCGCATGAAGGCGCGACATGCGTCCGTCGTGATCGTGAAGCCCGCAGGCACCGGCACTCCGAGCTGCGTCATCTCGGCGAGCCCGAGGCCCTTGCCCCCGAGCAGCTCGCGGCCGCCCTCGGCCGGCTCCTCGAAGTCGTAGACGAGGCGCGTCATGGGCGCGAATGTTGTCATGCGGGGTCTAGCGGTGGCGTCTGGCGCGGAATTCCGCGAGCCAGGCAACGGCGCGGAGGCCGATCCAGATCGGCGTGAGGAGCACGTAGAAGAGGAGGTCGGCGACCGCGATCATCGTCGACCAGAGCGCCCAGTACCGAAGCGGGACCGATCCCTTCTCGTTCTTCACGCTGCACTCTTCCGCTCCTCGAGGACGCGCAGCACCCGGTGCGCGGTCTCCTCGATCGAGAGCTCGGAGATGTCGATCACCGGGCAGCCGAGCCGCCGGTGCAGCTTCGACGCCTCGTCGAGCTCCTCGTAGATCTCCGTCAGCTCGGCGTATCGGCGGTCGCGGGCGCCCATGGTGCGCACACGCGCGCGCCGGATCTCGGCCAGCCGGTTCGGGTCGATCGTCAGGCCCACGATCTTGCGCTGGTCGATCTCGAAGAGCTCTGCGGGTGGCTCGATGCCCTTGACGACGGGGACGTTCGCAGCCTTGTGTCCGAGATAGCCGAGATAGATCGAGAGCGGCGTCTTCGAGGTGCGCGAGACGCCGACCAGGACGAGGTCGGCGTCGTGCAGCCCGCGGCCGACGCCGTCGTCGAAGCGCACCGCGAACTCGATCGCCTCCATCCGCTTGAAGTACGCGGAGTTGAGCGGCGGCCTCGACCCGGGCGTCATCCGCGCCGCCATGCCCGAGACGCGCGCGACGGCCTCGATCGGATGGCCGAGGAGATCGCAGTAGTGGAGCTTCGCGCGCCTGCACAGCGTTCGCATGACGTCGCGGAGCTCGGGCTCGACCAGCGTGTAGACGACGACTGCCGGCCGGCCGCGCATGCGGCTCACGGCGAGATGCAGGTCCTCCTCGGACTCCACGCGGGGATGGCGGATCTCGACGAACTCCTGGTCGGGGAACTGGGCCTCGAGGGCCTGCACCAGGCGCGCTGCGGTCTCGCCGGTCGCGTCGCTGACCACGTGGAGCTCGACCGGTGCGGCGCTCGTCACGGCCGTGACGCTATCTCGTGGACGCGCGCATCAGCGAGTCGTACGAGGTCGCGCGGGTCGAGCTCCAGCTGGAGCCCGCGGCGGCCGCCGTTGACGAGGATCGTCTCGTGCTCGAGCGCCGAGGCATCGAGGTGGGTCGGCAGCCTTCGGCGCTGCCCGAGCGGGCTCGTGCCGCCGCTCACGTAGCCGGTCGCGGTCTGAGCCTGTCCCTTGTCGGCCATGCGCGCACGCTTGCCGAGTCGCTTGAGGTCGAGCTGCGCCGTGACGGGCACGCAGGCGACCGCGAGCGCGCCGTCGACCGAGACGACGAGCGTCTTGAAGAGCCGGGCGGCGTCGACGTCCAGCTTCTCCGCGGCCTCCTCGCCGTACGAGGCCGCCCTCGGGTCGTGCTCGTACTCGTGCAGCGAGAAGCGGACCCCCGCGTCCTCCAACGCTCGAATCGCAGGCGTCGCGGCCACGGTGGATACGGTACGGCCCCATGAC
>DASSGL010000006.1:0-14698 GCA_035693525.1 Gaiellaceae bacterium
CGCGGTCCATCTCGACGACCTCGGCTCCGAGCACGCTCCGATAGAAGGCGTTCGAGCGCTCCCAGTCCGAGACGGCGATCACGACGTGATCGAGACCGGTTACTCCCACTCGATCGTCGCGGGCGGTTTCGAGGTCACGTCGAGGACGACGCGGTTCACCCCTGCGATCTCGTTCACGATGCGCCCGGAGATCGTCTCGATCAGGTCGTACGGCAGCCGCGCCCAGTCGGCGGTCATGGCATCGTCCGAGGTCACGGCGCGGATGACGACCGGATAGCCGTACGTCCGCTCGTCGCCCTGCACGCCGACAGATCGGATCGCGGGCAGCACAGCGAACGACTGCCACAGATCGCGGTAGAGGCCCGCGCGGCGCACCTCCTCCTGCAGGATCGCGTCGGCGTCGCGCAGGATCTCGAGGCGCTCGCGCGTGACGGCGCCGATGATTCGGATCGCGAGCCCCGGACCCGGGAACGGCTGGCGCCACACCATCCGCTCGGGCATGCCGAGCTCCTCGCCGACGCGGCGCACCTCGTCCTTGAAGAGCAGCCGCAGCGGCTCGACGAGCTTCATCTTCATGTCGTCGGGAAGACCGCCGACGTTGTGGTGCGACTTGATCGTCGCCGCGACGCCCTCGGTGCCGCCCGACTCGATCACGTCGCTGTAGAGCGTTCCCTGAACGAGCCACCGCACCTCGCCGAGCTTCCTGGCCTCGTCCTCGAACACGCGGATGAACTCGCGGCCGATGAGCTTGCGCTTCCGCTCGGGATCCTCGACCCCGTCGAGAAGGCCGAGGAAGCGGTCCTGCGCCTGCACGTGCACGAGCGGGACGTGGAAATGGTCGCCGAACGTCTCGACCACCTGCTCGGCCTCGCTCTTGCGCAGCAACCCGTGGTCGACGAAGACGCACGTGAGCCGGTCGCCCACCGCCTTGTGCACGAGGAGCGCGGCGACGGCGGAGTCGACGCCGCCCGAGAGCGCGCAGAGGACCCGTTCGTTGCCGACCTGGGCGCGGATCCGCTCGACCTGCTCCTCGATCACGGCAGCCGGCGTCCACGCAGGCGGCGCGTCGGCGATCTCGTACAGGAAGTTCTTCAGCACCTCCATCCCGTGCGGCGTGTGCACGACCTCGGGATGGAACTGGACACCGTAGAGGGCGCGCTCCGGTGACTCGAACGCGGCGATCGGCGTCGAAGGAGAGCCGGCGACGACCCGCGCGCCCTCCGGCGGCGCGACGACGGAGTCGCGGTGCGACATCCATACCGTCTGCTCGCTCGGTGTGTCCTTCAGCAGGGTCGAGTCGTCGACCGTCAGATCCGTCTTGCCGAACTCGGAGACGCCGGTGCGGTCGACACGGCCGCCGAGGTCGAGCGCCATGAGCTGCATGCCGTAGCAGATCCCGAGCGTGGGGATGCCGAGCTCGAAGATGCGCGGGTCGACGTGCGGAGCGTCGTCCGCATACACGGAAGCAGGGCCGCCGCTCAGGATGAGCGCGTACGGGTTCCGCGCGCGCACGGCCTCGGGCGAGATCGTATGCCCCACGAGCTCCGAGTAGACGCGGCACTCGCGCACGCGCCGGGCGATCAGCTGTGAGTACTGCCCTCCGAGATCCACGACCAGCACCGGCCGCTCCTCGACGACGGGGAACGGAACGACGTTCGTCGGCTCAGCGGCGATAGTTCGGGGCCTCTTTCGTGATCGTCATGTCGTGGGGATGCGACTCGCGAAGCCCCGCCGAGGTGATCCTGATGAAGCGAGCCTGCTTCATCTCGTCGATCGTCGCAGCGCCGCAGTACCCCATCGACTGCCGGAGACCGCCGACGAGCTGGTGCAGCACCGGCGCGAGAGCACCCTTGTACGGCACGCGGCCTTCGATGCCCTCGGGCACGAGCTCCTCGACGTCCTCGACGTCACCCTGGAAGTAGCGGTCCTTCGAGAACGAGCGCGCGCGCATCGCACCGATCGAGCCCATGCCCCGGTACTCCTTGTAGCGCTCGCCCTGGTGCACGATCACCTCGCCCGGCGCCTCGTCGGTGCCTGCGAGCAGCGAGCCGGCCATGATCGTGTCGGCGCCCGCGGCAATCGCCTTCGCGACGTCGCCCGACGACGTGATGCCGCCGTCTGCGATCACGGGAACCTGAGCGACCTCGGCGACGTCGTAGACCGCGGTCACCTGCGGTACGCCGACACCGGCGACGACCCGCGTCGTGCACGCCGCCCCGGGGCCTTGGCCGACCTTGACGCCGTCGGCGCCGGCTGCGATCAGCGCCTCCGCGCCCTCGGCGGTCGAGATGTTCCCGGCGATGACCTCGATCGTTACCGCGCTCTTGACGCGCTGCACCATCTCGAGCACGCCGTGCGAGTGGCCGTGCGCCGTGTCGACGACGAGGACGTCGGCGCCCGCCGCCGCCAGAGCCTGGGCGCGCTCGACGGCGTCCGGCCCGACGCCGACCGCAGCAGCGACCCGCAGCCGCCCGCGCTCGTCCTTCGTCGCCTCCGGGTACTGGATCTTCTTCTGGATGTCCTTGACGGTGATGAGGCCGCGCAGCCGGCCGTCGGCGTCGACGACGGGCAGCTTCTCGATCTTGTTGCGGCCGAGGATCCGCTCGGCCTCGTGGAGCGTCGTCCCGACCGGTGCGGTGACGAGGTCGCGAGACGTCATCAGCGCCGACACCGGCTGCTCGACGTCCGTCTCGAAGCGGAGATCGCGGTTCGTGAGGATGCCGACGAGGACGCCGCCGCCGTCCGTGATGGGCACGCCCGAGACCTTGTAGTGCGCCATCAGCTCGAGCGCGTCGCGGACGAGCGCATCCGGCGGCAGCGTGACGGGCTCGACGATCATCCCCGACTCCGAGCGCTTCACCTTGTCGACCTCCGCAACCTGGTCTGTGATCGAGAGATTGCGGTGCACGACGCCGATGCCCCCCTCACGTGCGAGGGCGATCGCGAGCCGCGCCTCGGTGACGGTGTCCATCGCGGCAGAGACGATCGGAATGCTGAGCTCGATCGTCCGCGTCAGGCGCGTGCGGGTGGAGACGTCGTTCGGCAGCACACGCGACTCCGCGGGGACGAGGAGCACGTCGTCGAAGGTGAGGCCTTCCTTGGCGAACTTCCGGTCTAAGGCGACGAGCCGTTGAAGCTCGGCAGTGCCCACTTCCTCCCGGCGCAGTTCCATGCTCAAGGGACTGCCAGGGTACCACCCTCCCAAGACAGCGCTCTGGGCCCTGATCGTCTCCTAACAGCCGCCGGTTACCGTGGCCTGCATGAGCTCCATGATCGCTGCGGTCGTGAGCGCGGCGGTCGCCCTCTTGCACGGCGCGCCGCACGGGTACAAGCCTCAGACCCTCTACACACGCGCCGGCGGTCCGATCGCCGCGTTCGCGCAGGACGGCTCGCAGATGGCTTGGTTCGCACCGGGCGTGCGCTCGTGCAACACCGTGCGCGTGCGCTCCCTGGACAACGGCCTGCAGGCGGTCCTGCCTCAGGCGACCGCGCGGAACGTCACATGCACCTGGGACGTCGGGTCGACCCCGGTCGCGCTCGCGCTCGCCGGAACCGACGTCCTCTGGACGCTGCGCGAGGCGCTGCCGCTTCCCTTCGACTACGTCCTCGGCGCCGGCGTGGGGACACATGAGCGCAGGGAGCGCCGCTTCCAGGAGGTCGCGCATACGAAGAACGGTGCCGGGCTCTGGCTCGGCGGCGTCTCCGGCGACGGCTCGACCCTCGTGTACGGGGCAACCTCGGTCGACTACGTCGACGAGGCCGGCTGCCTCGCCGGCACGGGCACCTGCACCATGGAGGTCGCCGGCGGCGGCGTCTACCGCATCACCGGCTCGGAGCCGCCGAAGCTCGTCCCGGGCACCGATACGACCGGGGCAGTCGCGGTGGCGGCGTCGAGCGGCGCCGTGGCCTACGTCCCGGCAGGCGCGGTCGGCAAGCAGGGTCGGCCGCTCGCGGTCGCGGACCTGCCGATTGAGATCGTCGATCCGCTGACCGGCGCGTCGATCGCGCACGTGCGACCGCAGGGCACGCCGCTCGCGCTCGCGCTGACGCCGCACGTGCTCGCGACGCTCGAGCGGACGCCGCTCGGCCTCCGCATCGCCTGGTACACGCGCACCACGGGCCTCGCAGAAGGATCCGTCCCCGTCTCGGCCCGGACGAGCCCGCAGCTCACCGCGAACGACCAGGCGATCGTCTATCGCGTCGGCCGCTCGATCAGGGCCGTCGACCTCGGCACGAACACGTCCCGCACGCTCGTGCAGGCAGCCGCCGACCCAGTCGGCCTCTCGCTCGAGGGTCGCCGCCTCGCGTGGGCGGAGAACCTGAAGGGCTCTGCCCGCATCCGGGCGCTGTACGTCCCGGGCCCGTAGGGACCTCGCCTACTACGCGTTGATCGGCTGAAGCTCTTCCAGCGAGACGCTTGCGGCGAGCCTGCCGGCCTCGCGGGGGTCGAACCGCCCGGCGCCCAGCTCGACGACCGACGCAGCCGCACAGCCGACGCCCTGGCGGAGTGCGGTCTCGAACGACTCGCCGTTGAAGCGGGCTGCGAGGAAGCCCGCGAGCAGCACGTCGCCGGCTCCAACCGACGCGACCGGCTCGACGCGCGCGATCGACGCGCGGAACCGCCGCAACGAGCGCTCTTGCCGGAAGAGCCCGAAGCACGACGTCTCCTGCGTGATGAGGACGTTGCGTGCACCGAGATCCTCGATGGCGTCGAGTGCCATCAGGAAGTCCTCGTCGTCCGAGAACTCCTGACCGACGAGGCTTTCCGCCTCCCGCTGGTTCGGAGAGACGAGGAAGGGCTCGGCCTCGACGGCCCGGCGAAGCGGCTCGCCTTCCGCGTCGATGACGCAGTGCACGCCGCGACGGTTCAGGTCGCGCACCGCCTCCGCATAGAAGTCCTCCTCCACGTCGCGCGGGAGCGAGCCCGAGAAGACGACGAACGATGCGACACGCGAGAGGTAGTGCAGCTTGTCGAGCAGCGTGTCGAGCTCGTCGCGGCGAACCGCGGGACCCCACTCGTAGATCTCGGTCAACCTCCCCGCGGTCGGATCGACCACCGCCGTCGACGTACGCGACTCGTCGCCGATTCGAACAAAGTCGTTGAGGATCGCCTCACCCGCGAGCTCGTCGATGATGCGGTCCCCGGTGCGTCCTCCGGCGAGGCCGGTCGCGATCACGGGCGAGTCGAGACGCTTGAGCGCGCGCGCGACGTTGATGCCCTTGCCGCCGGCGGAGGTGAGGCTCGTGCTCGCCCGGTGCCGGTGCCCGAGCTGGAAGTTCGGCACCGTGAGGGTGCGGTCGACCGCTGCATTGAGGGTGACGGTGACGATCACGAGAAGAAGCCCAGCAAATGATGGACGGTCCGGGTCGCGTACCACCGTAGCTTCCCCCCGATCCCCGGCCGCGGGACACTCCGCCCGGCCAGGAGGGGGCGCGTTCCGAGCTTCGTCCGGCCGGCCCAGACCTCGATCCGGCCGAGGCGTTCGCCGCGCTCGACCGGCAGCCCGATCGCGGCCGGTGCCACGATCCGCTCGACGACCGGCCGCCCGACGCGGACGACGCGCACGAGCGGCTTCGTCGCGACGAGCGGCACCGGGTCCCGACCGTACGGCGCAGCCGCCGACGCGTACGGCTGCCTTGCTACGAGGGTGAGCGTCCGGTACTGCGAGACGCCCCACGCGAGCAGCTGTTGCAGGTCCTCGTTTCGGCGCTCGCGTGTCGGGCTGTCGAGGATCACCGCATAGATGGTGTAGCCGTTTCGGCGCACGGCGGCGACCTCGCACCAGCCGGCGTCGCCGGTGTGGCCGGTCTTCACGCCGATGAGCCCCGGGAACACACCGAGCAGGTCGTTCCAGGTGCGCACGACGAAGCTCCCGCCTTCGATCGTGTCGCTCCGCTTGCGCACGATCTCTCGAACGACCGGCGAGTGCATCGCGACACGCGCAAGCACGGCGACGTCGCGCGCGCTCGACACGTGACCGGGCGCGTCGAGCCCGTCCGGGCGCACGAAGTGCGTGTCGCGCAGGCCGAGCTTCGCCGCGCGCTCGTTCATCCAGCCGACGAATCGCGCGACGTCGCCTCCGGCCGCCGCGGAGGCGAGCGCATCGGCAGCGTTGTTAGCACTCTGGATCAGCGCACCCTCGAGCAGGTCGCGCACGCTCACGCGCTGACCACGCACGAGAGGAATGCGAGACTCGCCGACCTGAGCGGCGCTGCCCGTCACCTTGACGACCTGCTCGGGGCGCAGGTGATCGAGCGCGACGATCACCGTCATCAGCTTCGTGATGCTCGCGATCGGCAGCCGGGCGCGTGCATGCTTCGAGGCGAGCACCTCTCCGTTCGCGGCGTTCATGACGTAGAACGCGCTCGCATCGGGCTGCGGCACGGCTGCGCGCGCGCTACCGCCGAAGACGAGCGCCGCGACGATCGCGAGAACGGCCCTCCGCATCGCGGCGCAAGGGTAGCGGGTACTCGATCCGCAGCCGGTGCGGGTTACTTGACGCGCAGCCGCTGCCCGACCTGCAGCGCGTTCGAGCTGACACCGGGGTTCAGCTGCTCCAGCCGCGAGATCGGCACGCCCGTCTTGGCCGAGATCGAGCCGAAGGTATCGCCGGTCTGAACCGTGTAGAAGCGCCCGGAGACCGTCGTCGTGCCACGCCTGGTCGTACCCGCCGGCGGCGTCGTCGCGGTCGACGGGTGCGTCACGGGCCCGCGCTCCGTCGTCGTCGAGTTGCCGCTCCTCAGGCCGGCGCGGATCAGGAGAGCCGCGATCGTGACCGCGATCAGGAACGCCGCCGGGGCGAGGTAATGAGCGGCGGTCGTCTTTGGCCTACGCGCCCGAGACACGCCAGGTCTCGGCCGCGAGGAGCGCCGCCTCGGCGGCGGCCGCCTCGCGCCAGTCCGCGCCGCTCGACGCGTAGATCACCGAGCGCGATGCCGACACGAGCGCGCCCGCCGGGCCGGCGGCGAACGCGGCGGCGACGTCGCGCGGCACGGCGCCCTGGGCGCCGATCCCCGGCAGCAGGAACGGCGCGCGCGGCAGGAGGCGCCGGGCCTCCTCGATCTCGGCGGGGAAGGTCGCGCCGACAACGGCGCCCACGGAGGAGAGCCCCGCCTCACCCAGCAGGCCTTCGCCGAGGCTCCCGACGAGCTCCGCCACGTGCTGCCAGACGAGGCGCCCGTCGGCGAGGCGCACGTCCTGCAGGTCCCTCGACCCGGGATTCGACGTCTTGACGAGGCAGAAGAGACCCGCGCCGTGGCGGCAGCAGGCTTCCACGAACGGCTCGAGCGAGTCGCGGCCGAGGTAGGGGTTGACCGTGACCGCGTCGGCGAGAGGGAGATACGCCTGCGCGTAGGCGGCGGCCGTCGAGCCGATGTCGCCCCGCTTCACATCGGCGATCACGAGCAGCCCCGCCTCCCGCGCGTACGCGCACGTCGCGTGGAAGGCGGCGACGCCCTCGGGGCCCTGTACCTCGAAGAAGGCGGACTGCGGCTTGACCGCGACTGCGCGCCCGGCGACGGCGTCGACGATGCCGCGACAGAACTCCGCGACGTCCCCGTCGAGGCCGGGCGGCAACCGCCCGGCCACGGGATCGAGCCCGACGACGAGCTGGCTGCGCTTGCGGGCGACCGCTTCGACGAGCCTGTCCGAGAACTGCGTCACGGCCACGGTCGCCATCCTCTGCGGAGCCTACTTTCGGGATCGGATCGGGCTTTCGTGATGGGATCGGGCCGACAGCAGAAAGGGCCGCCGGAGCGGCCCTTCCCTTCGGCCAGACGACGGAGGAGCCGGCGCGCTCGTCAGCCGCTCTTGACGGCCGCCTTCAAAGCGCTGCCGGCCGAGAACTTCGGCACGCGAGCGGCCGGGATCTCGACCTTCTCGGACGGATTGCGCGGGTTGACCCCCGTGCGCGCCGCGCGGTGCTGCGTCTGGAACTTGCCGAAGCCGGTGAACGAGACGTCGCCGCCGGCCTTGAGCGTGTCGGTGATCGTGTCGAGGAACGCGTCGACGGCCTTGCCCGCGTCGCGCGCAGTGAGCTGGCTCCGCCGGGCCACCTCCGCCACGAACTCCTGCTTGGTCACTCGCCTCTCCTCCTGTCGCTCGCTTTGCACGGGACGGAGGACCCTAACACCGCTATTTCCTGCGCGCGAGAAGCTCGCCGGCGTGAAAGAGCGGTCGCAGCCGAACGGCATGCCGCGCGAGAGCGTCCGCTCCCCCCTCCTCGCGGTCGACGACGCACACCGCCGTCGAGACGACCAACCCTGCATCGCGAAGCGCCTCGACCGAGTCGAGCAGCGCCCCTCCGGACGTGACCACATCCTCGACGAGGCAGACGCGCTCGCCTGCGTCGTACGGTCCTTCGAGGCGGTTCGCCGTGCCGTACTCCTTCGCCTCCTTGCGGACGATCAGGAACGGCAGCCCCGACTCGAGCGATGCGGCGGCTGCGAGCGCGACGGCGCCGAGCTCGGGCGCGGCCAGCCGGGTCGCCTCCGGCGCGTGCTCGCGAACCATCGCCGCGATCCGCTCGCCGAGGGGGCGAAGCAGCTCGGGCCTCGTCTCGAAGCGGTACTTGTCCAGGTAGTACCTCGATCGCCTGCCGGAGCGGAGGACGAAGTCGCCCTCGAGGTACGCGTGCTCGACGAGCGAGTCGGCGAGCGTGTCGATCGTCTCTGCTTTCACGAGTGGACGGCCGCGATCGCTTCGCGGGCGACCGGCAGCAGCGAGCCGCCCTCGCTCGAGGCGTCGGTGTACGAGATCATCGAGCCGTCGGCGTAGTAGACGTCGACGTGCTCGGGACGGCGCGCGAACGAGCGGCGATAGACGACGCTGCCGAGGAGGATGCCGCCCACGGCTCCGACGAGCCCGAGCACCTTACGTCTCATCTTCCGCCTTCTTCCTCCGCGTTCGCGTCGGTTTCTTCGGCTCGTTCTCGCTGCCGCGGAGGCAGCTCTTGAGGTCGTAGAAGACGAGCCCGACGGTCGGAGCGGGACCCGTGGTGGCGGCGATGCGGCGCCTGCCGGAGCGAACGACGAACAAGCTTCCTTGGGCGGTCGAGGCCTCGAGCTGGGTCACCTCGCGGTCGCTGCGCAGAGCGGTGACGCGGTCGAGCAGCTCCGCACCTGCCCGCGCAAGCGCCTGGGAGGCGCCGTCGTCGGAGAGCGTCGAGCCCTCGATCGCGCCGCTCTCGTCGAAGAGAACTGCGGCATCTATCTGCGACGAGATCTCGGTCAGATCCGCGAGTGCCTGCGCGGCGTCCATGCAGGGGCAGGCTAACAACTTGCGAAACTCGACTCCGTGCGCCTCCGGAAGCGGGCACTCGTCGCGAAGTTCTTCGCCGACCGCGGCACGCACCTCGCAGCGATGGTGGCGTACTTCGCGCTCCTCTCGTTCGTGCCGCTCGTCTTCCTCGCGCTCTCGCTGCTCGGTCTCGCACATCGCGCCGACGCATCGGATTTCCTCGTCAAGGAGCTGAGCCGTGCGTTTCCGACGACGTCGCTGCAGAGCATCCTCACGCTCGTCCACCGGGTGCAGGACAACGCAGCGACGCTGGGCGTCATCGGGGGCGTCGCACTGCTCTGGTCGTCGCTCTCGCTCTTCAGCGCGCTCGAGTCTGCGTTCAACATCGTCTACGGGCGTCCGAACCGCTCGTTCTTCCACGGCAAGGGCATCGCGGCGATCGTCATGATCGGGACGATCACGACCCTCTTCGTCAGCCTCGTCATCGGCGCCCTCGGCGTCGAGGTCTTCAAGCGGTATGCGCCCGGATTCGTCGCGAACAGCGTTGTCGCATACACGGTCTCGATCGCGGTCTCGCTCGTCGGCATCTTCGTCTTCGTGCTCACCGCGTACCGGTTGTTGACGAACGCGGACGTCACCATCCACGACGTCTTGCCGGGCGCCGTGATGGCTGCGATCGTGCTCGAGGCGTCGTTCCAGATCGTGCCGATCTTCGTCCGTCTCGCAGACGTGAGCCCCACGTTGCGCGTTCTGGGCGGCCCTGTGATCCTGTTGCTCTGGCTCTACGTGATGGCGAACGTGATCGTCTTCGGGGCGGAGCTCAACTGGTGGATCTCGGAGCGCCGCAGCCTACGAGAGCCCGCTCGGCTCGACGGCATCGCGTAGCGCAGCCGCGGCGCGAGCGCGGTGGGAGTTGCGGTCCTTCCAGTCGTCGCCGAGCTCGCCGACAGTCTGCTCCTCGCCGTCGGGCACGAAGACCGGGTCGTAGCCGAAGCCGCCGCTGCCGCTCGGCGCGTCGGCGATCCGTCCCTCGAGGACTCCGCTCCCTCGGAGCTCCTCCCCGCCCGGCGCAATTGCGACGAGCTCCGAGACGTAACGCGCGCGACGGTCCTCGACCCGCTCGAGCTCGCCGAGGAGCTTCGCGATGGCCGGTGCTCCCTCCGGCGCGTAGCGCGCGGAGTGCAGACCGGGACGCCCGTCCAACGCGGCGACCTCGAGACCGGAGTCCTCGCCGATCACCCAGCCGCCGACTTGGCGAAAGCCGAAGCGGGCCTTGAGGAGCGCATTCTCGTAATACGTCGAGCCGGTCTCTTCGGGCCAGTCGTCGCGATCGAACGTCTCGATCGTCCAGCCGGGCAGGAGCCGCTCGAGCTCGCGCGCCTTGTGCGCGTTGCGCGAGCACAGCGTCGCTACTCGGTCCACCGCACCTCGAGAACGCCGCCGACGCCGGCGCGGCCGCTCAAGGGAGTGCAATTCCTACGGCCTCCGCCTGCGCCTCGCCGATGCGGAGGATCCCCGACTCCGCGAGAGCGAGCAGCTCGTCGAGGGTCTCGCGGGAGAACGGATCCTTCTCTGCCGTCGCCTGTACCTCGATCAGTCGGCCGTCTCCCGTCATGACGACGTTCATGTCGGTGTCCGCGTTCGAGTCCTCGGCGTAGTCGAGGTCGAGAAGCGGCACGCCGTCGACGACCCCGACCGACACGGCGGCGACGGACTCGGTGAACGTCCGCGAGAGCCCGAACCGATCGAGGGCGCGCTTGGCCGCGACGTACGCGCCGCAGATCGCGGCGCAGCGCGTGCCGCCGTCGGCCTGCAAGACGTCGCAGTCGAGCCAGAGCGTCCGCTCCCCGAGTGCTCGGAAGTCGACGACCGCACGCAGCGCGCGACCGATCAGGCGCTGGATCTCGATCGTCCGCCCTTGCTGCTTGCCGCGAGAGGCCTCACGCTCGACGCGGTCGCCTGTCGACGCGGGCAGGAGCGAATACTCGGCGGTCATCCAGCCGCGGCCCTGATTTCGCAGCCAGCGGGGCACGTCCTCCTGCACCATCGCGGTGCAGAGCACCTTCGTGCGGCCCTGCGTGATGAGCGCCGAGCCGTGCGGGTTCTCGAGATAGTCGGGCTCGATCGTGAGCGGCCGGATCTGGTCCGGCCTGCGGCCGTTCTCGCGCTTCATGCCGCAGCGCCCAACTGAGCCGGCGTCACATGCTCGACCTCCCCGATCGGCAGCTGCAGGAAGCGGCGGCCCATCTCGGCGAACGCGGCGGGGTCGCCGGTCGTCAGGAAGCGGTACGAGCCCTCGCGCGTCGACTCGTTCTCGATTCCCTTGCGCGCGAGCGTCTCGGCCACCTCGCGTGCAGTCTCCTCCGCCGAGAACACGAGCGTCACGTCACGGCCGAAGACGCGCTGGAAGACGGGCCGGATGAGCGGATAGTGCGTGCAGCCGAGGATCACCGTGTCGACTCCTGCCTCCTTCAACGGGGCGGCATACTCGCGGACGGCCGTCTCGGTCGCCGCGCCGTACGGGTCGTCGCCTTCGATCAGCGGCACGAGCCGTGGACATGCGAGCGGCCAGACCGACACACCGGCATCGAGCGCGTGGATCAGCTCGCTGTAGCGCCCGCCGTCGACCGTGCCCTGCGTCGCGAGCAGCCCGACGCGTCGATTGCGCGTCGCCTGCACGGCGGCGTGTGCTTCGGGCGAGACGACGCCGACGACCGGAACGGTGAGCTCTTCCTGTAGTTGCGGCAGCGCCGCGGAGGTCGCGGTATTGCACGCCACCACGATGAGCTTGACGTCCTCCGCCTCGAGGTAGGCGCCGATCTCGCGCGCGAAGCTGCGCACGTCGGCGAGCGGCCGCGGACCGTACGGCAGTCGCGCGTGGTCGCCGAGATACACGAAGTCCTCGTGCGGGAGCGTGACCAGACACTCGTGCAGGACGGTCAAGCCGCCGACACCCGAGTCGAAGACACCGACGGGCCGCGAGTCCACCCGGTGATCGTAGAGCAGCGTTACGCTGTCGCCGGTCGTGGGTCGCCGGAGCTTCCTCTTCGTGGTCGTCCTCGTCGCGCTGGGCTGGAGCAGCACGGCCCTCGGCGCGACACCGCAGCAGCTGACGATCGCGGCCTCCGACGGCGCGAAGCTCGCCTGCTCGATCGTCGTCCCGGACACGCCGGCGCCGGCCGGCGGATATCCGAGCGTCATGCTCTTCCACGGCCTCGGCGGCCGTCATCAGGACGTCGAGCCGCTCGCGACGCAGGTGCTCGGCCCCGCGGGCTACGAGACGCTCGAGTGCGACGCGCGGGGCCACGGCGCATCGGAGGGGCTCTTCGGGCTCGACGGCCCTCGCGACCTGCAGGACACGAAGGAGCTCTTCGCCTGGCTCACGGCGCGCACGGGCAACACGTCGATCGGAGCCCTCGGCATCTCGCTCGGGGGAGGCGCGGTATGGAACGCGGCGGTCGCCGGTGTGCCCTTCAAGGCAATCGTGCCGGTGATCACGTGGACGAACCTCGCGACCGCGCTCGCGCCGCAGGGGCTGTCGAAGTCGGGCCTCGTGCAGCTGCTCGGCTCCCTCGTCCCGGAGAGCCGCTGGGATCCCGAGATCCTCGGCGCGAAGACGTCGCTCGTCACGAGCACGAACATGGCGGCCGTGAACGCGCTCGCAGCTTCGCGATCGTCGCTGCCGAAGCTCGGCACGCTGAAGACGCCGACGCTGCTGATCCAGGGCCGGCGCGACTTCCTCTTCGACATCGACCAGGCCCTCGCCGCGTACAAGGCGCTCAGGGGCCCGAAGCGGCTGTACATCGGCGACCTCGGGCACCCCCCCGGCATCTCGCCGGCGAGCGCGCCCGACGCGGCCGTCTACTGGGGTGAGGCCGTGAAGTGGTTCGACCGCTTCCTGAAGGGTGCGGCGAACGGCATCGACCGAAACGTCGTCGAGCTCGGTCACGACCCGTACGACGGGAAGACGACGACCTTCACCAGGGTGCCGCCGGTCAAGAACCCGTCAGTCATCCTGCCCGGCTCGTCGACGATCGCCGGAGCGACCGGCAGGGTCGTGCGCAGCGTGCGGTTCACCGGCGGTCCGCACGAGACCTTCGGCAAGACGAAGGTCGTGGTGCGTTACTCGGGCGCGCAAGGCTGGGATCGGCTCGTCGCGGTGCTCGCCGTCGGCTCGACGCCGATCTCGGAGGGCGGGGTGAAGATGACCGGAGCCCAGGGCACGGCCGCCATCTCGCTGATGAACCAGGCGGTCGAGGTGCCCGCAGGCAAGAAGCTGACGCTCTACCTCGGTTCGACGTCCCTCACGCAGAGCCCCGCGAACGCGCTCTACCTCGCGTCGGTCCAGCCCGACGCTCGGATCACGATCGGGCGCGTGACGCTGAGGTTGTCGGTGTTGACGAAGGCCGTCTCGACGGGCGGCAAGGTCCGGCGGCTGCAGGCACATCGCGCGACACCGGGCGTCACGCCGACCCAGATCGTGCTCGGCGCCACCGGGCCGCTGACCGGCTCGGAGTCCCAGTACGAGCCTGTGCTGAGCGGCGCGAAGGCATATTTCGACTACGTCAACGCCCAGGGCGGCGTCTACGGGCGGAGGGTCGTCTACAAGATCGAGGACGACCAGTACGACCCCTCCCAGACCGCGCTCGCGACGTCGAAGCTCGTCGAGCAGGACAAGGTCTTCGCGATCTTCAACTCGGTCGGTACCGAGCACGCGCTGGCCGTGCGCGAGTATCTGAACGCGCGCAAGGTGCCGCAGCTCTTCGTCGGCTCGGGCGCCGATCAGATCGCCGATCAGCACGCGCACTACCCGTGGACGATCGGCCTGCTGCCGAGCTTCAGCGGCGAAGGCTCGATCTATGGTCGCCTGATCGCGAAGGATCACCCGCAGGCGAAGATCGCCGTCCTGTACGAGAACGACGCGTACGGCACCGAGCTGCTGTCCGGCCTGAAGCGCGGGCTCGGTGCGAAGTCGAAGCAGATCGTCGCAAGCGAGTCGTACGCTCTCAACGCGCCCGACGTCATCTCGCAGGTGACGACCCTGAAGTCGTCGGGCGCGGACGCCTTCGTCATCTTCGCGCTGCCGAAGCAGGCCATTCAGGCATTCGTCGCCGCGGCGAAGCTCGGCTGGAAGCCCACTGAGTACGTGACGTCGGTGTCGATCGATCCCGCGGTCATGAAGATCGTCCGCCTCAACGCCGGCCCGCAGGTCGGCGCCGGTGCGACGTCGACCGCGTTCCTCCACGACCCGACGAACCCGACGCAGAAGGGGTCTGCCGGCGTCAAGCTCTACCTGCAGATCATGAGGCGCTACCTGCCGAACGAGGATCCGAACGCGGTGGCGCACGTCTACGGGATGATGGCCGCCTACACGATGACGGCCGCGTTGAAGGCCGCCGGACGGCAGCCGACCCGCGCGAGCCTCCTCCGGGCCGCACAGCATCTCGACGTCACGAATCC
>DASSGL010000007.1:0-12635 GCA_035693525.1 Gaiellaceae bacterium
CCGGCAAGTCCACGCTGTTGAAGGCCGTCTACGGCCTTCTCCGGCCGCGGGGCGGCTCGGTTCGTTTCGAGGGCGACGACGTGACCGGGACGCGTCCCGACCGCCTCACCCGGCGCGGCATGAACTTCGTCCCGCAGAACGAGAACGTCTTTCCCACGCTGACGATCGAGGAGAACCTGCACGTGGGCTCGCTCGTCCTGCCGCGCGGCGAGCGGCGCCGCGAGCTGATGCGCGTGCTCGAGCTCTTCCCGCTCCTCGCCGAGCGCCGGCGCCAGTCGGCCGGCTCGCTGTCCGGGGGGCAGCGGAAGCTCGTCGCGCTGGCCCGTGCGCTTATCGCGCGCCCGCGGCTGCTGCTGCTCGACGAGCCTTCGGCGGGGCTCTCGCCGCTCGCGATAGACCTCGTCTTCTCGACGCTCGTCGAGATCAGGTCGCTCGGCATCGGCATCGTGATGGTCGAGCAGAACGCCCGCCGTGCCCTTGCGCTCTCCGACGTCGGCTACGTCCTGGACATGGGCCGCAATGCCTATACCGCGCCGGGCGGCGAGCTGCTGCGCGATCCGCGCGTCGTCGAGCTCTACCTCGGCGGCTCGCGCAAGTAAGGGCGGCGGCTCTCTCGAGCCGCCGCCTCGAACTTTGTCACGTGCCCTTGAACGTGATGGTCCTGAGCGTCGCGATCTGGCCGTTGCCCTTGTATTGCCAGATCTCGAACACCGCCGAGCCGATGTCGCCGTTCGCATCGAAGTCGACGGGACTGAACGCGCCTTCGTAGTTGACGTCCTTGTGCGCGAGTAGGAGCTTGATCGCCTGCTTCATCTTCAGGAAGGTCACCTTCGGGCCGGGCGGCCCGGAGACGGAGACGAGGTTGCTCTTGATCTTGGCCGGCGCCGCCGAGCAGCCTCGGAGCGCGGCGAGGAACGCAACGTTCGCTGCGTCGAACGAGGTTCCCTCGAACCCGGTGTAGGGCTTCGCGCCCTTGACGGTCTTGTTCCACAGTGCGTGCAGCGCGTTGCCCGCAGGACCGCCGGCCGCGCTCGCGGCGGTGCCGCTCAGGCCCACGACCGGGCTCCCGATCGCGTCGAGCGTCTGGGTGTTCCGCAACGCCTCCGTCATCAACGTCCGCGAGGCGTCCCACTTTCCGGTCCGGACGAGCGAGGGTGCGAACTTCTGGAAGGTCTCCGGGAAGTCGATGATCACCCAGCCTTTCGGGCTGCCGGAGACGAGCTGCCCGGCTTCGGTGTCGAAGGTCGGCTGGTTGGGGTTCCACGAGATGCTCGCGCCGATCTTGCCGCCGAGCTTCTTGTACTGCGCCTCGAACAGCTGCTCGAGCGCCGTGCCGAACGCGTCGTTGCGCGCGCCGACGTTCACGACGGCTCCCTTGCCGAAGTTGCTGACCGCCGCCTGCGCGAGCACTTTGCCCTGCAGCGTGTCGGAGGGGTACGCGCGCCAGACGTAGCCGTTGTCGTTCAGCGTCGTTATCTGCGGCGCGCTCGACGTCGGCGAGATGAGGACGACGTGGCTCGGGATGGTGACCGACTGCGCCATCGGGATCGTCGCGCCCGAGGCCATCTCGCCGATGATCACGCTGACGTGCTCACCGACCTCTTTCTTGGCGGCCTCGACCGACGCTGTCGCCTGCGTCTGGCCGTCCTGCGAGTCGACGAGCTGCACCTTGATGCTCTTCGAAAGCCCGAGCTGGCGCAAGGCGTTGTTCTGGACGCTGACGGCGAGCTTGACCGCCTTGTCGAGATTGGCGCCGTACGCTGCAAGGTCACCTGTGAAGGGCAGCACGTCGCCGATCCGCAGCGTGAGCTTGCAGCTCGCCGCGGATCCTGCACGCGCGCCCGAGCTGGCAGGAGCCGTCGTCGCCCCGACCGCTGCAACGCCGGCCAGTACGACGGCCGCTGCCGCGAACGCTCGCACGCTCTTGGTCTTCGGCACCTCTGACCTCCTCTCACACGCTTCGAGCCGCCTCGCGCGACCTCAACGCCACCCTGACCGATCTCTCCTGCGAAGGCAAGACCGCGGGAGCGGATGCGACCCGTACAGTCCAGGACGTGGTCACGGTGGAAGACGTCCGTGCGCTCGCCTCGACCCTTCCGCGCAGCTACGAGGTCCTCGTGCGCGGGCGGGTGAAGTTCCGCGTAGGGAGCATCGTCTACCTCGCCTTCTCGCGCGACGAGACAGAGATGGGGTTCGCGTTTCCCAGAGAGTGGCGCGAGGCGCTCGTCGAGTCGGAGCCCGAGAAGTTCCGGATGCCGGAGGCGTCCGACATGCGTTTCAACTGGGCGGTCGTGCGGCTCGCGGCGATCGACGTGCCTGAGGTGCGGGAGCTCGTGATCGATGCCTGGTCGATGGTCGTGCCGAAGCGGGTCGCGGCCGAGTACGCCGAGCTCGAGTGAGCGTCGTCGAGATCGAGACCCCCCACGGTCTGGCGCGGGCGCACGTGCACGCGGCCGCCGACGCGCGCACCGCGCTCGTTCTCGGTCACGGGGCCGGGGGAGGGGTGACTGCGCGCGACCTCGTCACGACGCAAGACGTCGCGCTTTCCGAGCATGTCGCCGTTGCGCTCGTCGAGCAGCCCTACCGCGTCGCCGGTCGCCGTTCGCCGGCGCCTGCTCATCAGCTCGACACGGCGTGGATCGCCGTCGTCGAGCATCTGCGCGCCGCCGAGCTTCGCGACCTGCCGCTCTTCGTCGGCGGCCGCTCGTCCGGTGCGCGTGTGGCCTGCCGTACCGTCACCGCGACGGATGCCGTCGGCGTGATCTGCCTCGCCTTTCCGCTCCATCCGCCGGGGAAGCCCGAATCGAGCCGGCTGCCCGAGCTCGACGCGGTGACGGTGCCGGTTCTCGTCGTGCAGGGTGTGCGCGACCCGTTCGGCATGCCGCCGCCGGGACCCCTCCGCACGGTCGTCCAGGTGCAGAGCGATCACAGCCTGCGGGGCGACCTCCCTGCGCTTTCCGACGGTGTACGGACGTGGCTGCGCGAACGCGTGGACCACTAGAGTCTCGGAGGTGGACTGGAAGCTCGAGCTCGTCGCGGTGCCCGTCTCCGACGTGGATCGCGCGAAGCAGTTCTACGTCGAGCAGGTCGGCTTCCACGCCGACCACGACCATCAGGTGAGCGACGAGCTCCGCTTCGTGCAGCTGACACCACCCGGCTCGGCATGCTCGATCGCCTTCGGAACCGGCCTCACGCAGGCACAGCCCGGCTCCGTGGAAGGCCTGCAGCTCGTCGTCGACGACGTGCGCGCAGCGCGCGCCGAGCTCGCCTCGCGCGGCGTCGAGGTGAGCGACGTGCACGACTTCGACTGGGGCTCATTCGTCTTCTTCGCCGATCCCGACGGCAACCGCTGGTCGGTGCAGCAGCTGCCGAAGCGGTAGCGCCACTCAGAGACTCGCATGCTCTCTGAGCCAGCGGCGGTTGCGGACCTGCGCCTGCACGTGCTCGTCCGGTGCCTCTCCGGGAACCGGCACCCAATCCTGCTCGACGACCACCCACCCGTCGTAGCCGTCGAGCGCGGCGAAGAATCCGTCGAGGTCGACATCGCCCGCGCCGAGCTCGCAGAAGGCGCCGTCGCGCCACGCGTCGGCCCAGCGAGCGGCGCGGCGCACGATGTCGAGCCGCACGTCCTTGACGTGCAGGTGGTTGACGCGACCGCCCCAGTCGCGCAGCCCCTGTACGGGATCGCCGCCCGCCGCGACGAGGTGCCCGGAATCCAGGAGCAGCGAGACGTCGGTGCTGTCGAGCAGGCGCTGGATCTCCGCCGGAGTCTGAACCCGAGTTCCCATGTGATGGTGGAACGTGGGCTCGACGCCGTGCTCCCGCGCGAGCTCGACGGCGCGTGCGACTCCGTCGAGGTCGGCGTCGCCGTCACGCGGCCCCTTGTCGCAGAGGACGGCGCGCGCACCGAATGGAGCGACCACGTCGAGCGTCGCTTCCAGCTCGTCGAGCGCGTCCGCGCCGAACCGGATCTCGACGAAGGCGCCGGCGAGTGCGAGCCCGCGCTGTTCGAGACGCTCCCGCAGCTCGCCGCCCTCGCCGAGGTAACCGCGCGGTCCGAGCTCGGTGCCCGCGTAACCCGCGGCGGCGATCGCGTCGAGGACGTCCTCGGCCGCCGGAACGTTCGGGAGGACGCCGACCGTGAGCTCGAACGCGCCGTAGCTCACCGGTGCGTTCGCGACGCGGATCACCGCACGAGCGGCACGCGCGGATCGGGAACCTCGTCGTTCCACGCCCCCCTGATCCACGCGAGCGCCGGGTCGTCGGCGGCGGCCATCGAGCGGCGGTCGCCGGCGAGCGCGTTCAGGTAGTAGAGGTCGTAACCGTGCGCCGCGGCCGTCGTGTGGTAGCCGTACGGCACGAGCAGCAGGTCGCCGTCGCGCACGGTCGCGGTCAGGTCGAGCCCGTGCCTCGGGCTGTAGAGGCGCTGGACGGCGAATGCCTCCGGGGCGGCCGTGCGGAAGTAATAGGTCTCCTCGAGCACGACCTCGCCCGGCGGCCGGTCCTCGTCGTGCTTGTGCGGGGGGTAGCTCGACCAGTTGCCTGACGGCGTCAACACCTCGACGACCAGCAGACGCTCTGCCGGAAACTCGGGCTTCAGCAGGTGATTGATCTGCCGCGTCGCGTTGCCGGAGCCGCGCACCTCGATCTCGACCTCTTCCGGCTCGACGAGCACGGGGTCGCGCCGGCGCTCGCAGCGCGCGCCGCAGACGGCGATCTCTCCGGCTCCCTCGATGCGGTAGGCGGAGTCGCGGGGCAGATAGAGCGCCCAGGGGAGGCCGGCGAACACGTTCTCCCGCCCGCCGAGCTCCCAGGAGGTGCCGTCGGACTCGATCCGGAATCGTCCCGACAGCGGCACGAGCGCGATCTCGAACTCCCCGGTCTGCGACTCGAACGACCCCGAGCGCACGCCGAAGGCGAGGTGCCGCCAGCCCGCGGACTCCGGCGTCACCTGATCCCAGGCGCCCGCCCGCAGCAACAGCTCGCTCATACCAGCGCCGCCTCCAGCTCGTCGAGCCGCGGCATCGCGTCCGAGCAGCCGAGCCGCGAGGCGACGAGCGCGCCGGCGACGGTGCCGCGCCGCACCGCGTCGACGAGCGGCAGTCCGGCGAGAAGCGATTGCCCGACCGCCGCCGCAAAGGCGTCGCCGGCGCCGAGGCCGTTCACCACCTCGACCGGGAAGCCGGGCACGTCGGTCTCCTCACCCTCGTCGTACACGGTCGCGCCGCGCTCGCCGCGCTTGAGCACGAGCGTCGCCGGCTTCACCTGCGCGGCTTCGACCTCCTCCTCGTTTCCGATCACGATGTCCGCCGACGCGACGGCCTCCGCAGCGAGTGCCGGGTACTCGACCGGGTCGTCCCAGAGCGTGGGCCGCCAGTCGAGGTCGAAGATCGTCGTGCCGCGGTGCGAGCGCAGCGCCGCGAGCGTCGACTCGCGGCTCGGCGGCTGCGAGAGCCCCGTGCCGGTGGCGTAGAGAATTGGGGCCTCGACGATCTCGGTCGCGGCGAGCTCGTCGTGCTCGAGCTGCCAGTCGGGAGCCGTCGGCTTGCGGTAGAAGGTCAGGGGGAACCTGTCCGGCGGCCAGACCTCGCAGAAGGTCGGCGGCGTCTGCCAGTACGGGTCGGTGCCGAGAAACCGCACGTCGACTCCCTCGTTCGCGAGCCATGCGCGCACGTAGTCACCATGCCCGTCGGCGCCGACGCGCGACACGATCGCCGCGCGAACGCCGAGTCGGGCCAGGCCCGTTGCGACGTTGCCGGCAAAGCCGCCGACGAAGCGCGTGAAGGTACGCACCTCCTGGAGCGGCGTCTCGAGCTCGTTCGGGTAGAGGTCGATCCCGACTCGCCCGACGACGGCGGCCTCGATCACACGTGGCTCCGCTCGTTCTCGCGCGCGGCTTCGTAGCGCTCGCGCGCCGCGCGTACGCTTGCGACCTCCGAGACCTCGGCGACCGCCACGTCCCACCAGCTGTCGTAGTCGGGCACCGATTCGTAGCGGTCGACCACGATCGAGATCACGACCACTCCGTCCTCGGCGCGCGCCTTGTCGAGCGCGGCGCGGAGCTCGGCCACGTTCCCGGCGCGGAAGACGGTTGCGCCGAGCGACTCCGCGTTCGCGGCCAGGTCGACCGGGAGGAGCTCATGCGGGTCGGCGCCGTCGACGCCCAGCGAGCCGTTCGAGCGGTAGCGGTACAGCGTGCCGAAGCCGTCGGTGCCGAGCGAGCGCGAGAGACCGCCGATCGACTTGTAGCCGTGGTTGTCGACGAGCACGATCGTCAGCTTCTGCCGCTCCTGCACGGCGGTGACGAGCTCGCTCGAGAGCATCAGATAGGAGCCGTCGCCGACGAGCACGTACACCTCCCGCTCGGGCGCTGCGAGCTTGACGCCGAGACCGCCGGCGATCTCGTAGCCCATGCACGAGAAGCCGTACTCCACGTGGTAGCCCTTGGGGTCGCGCGTGCGCCAGAGCTTGTGCAGGTCGCCGGGCATCGAGCCGGCCGCGCAAACCACCACGTCGCTCCGCCGCGCGGCGTCGTTGACCGCTCCGATGACCGCGCTCTGCGCCGGCGGCTCGTGCTCGATCGCATAGAGGCGAGCCACCTCGGCATCCCACTCGCGGTTGAGCCGCGCCGCCTCGTTCCGATACGCGTCGTCGACGTGCCAGCCTTCGAGCAGCCCGGTCAGGCGCTCGAGCGTCGCCCGTGCGTCGCCGACCAGTGCGACCCCGGCGTGCTTGGCTGCGTCGAAGTCGGCGATGTTGACGTTGACGAAGCGCACGCGGTCGTTGCGGAACGCGGTCTTCGATGCCGTCGTGAAGTCCGACCAGCGGGTGCCGATGCCCAGTACGAGATCGGCGTCGGCGGCGAAGCGATTGGCGCCGAACGTCCCGGTGACGCCGATCGCGCCGAGCGCCGAGGGATGGTCGTACGGCAGCGAGCCCTTGCCGGCTTGAGTCTCCCCGACCGGAATACCCGTCCGCTCGCAGAGCGCCCGCAGGGCGTCGGTCGCCTCCGAGTAGACGACGCCGCCGCCCGCGACGACGAGCGGGCGCTTCGCAGCGCGGATCAGCTCGACCGCCCGGCGCAGTGCGGGCTCTTCGGGCAGCGGTCGCGGGATCGACCAGACGCGCTTCTCGAGAAACGACGTGGGGACCTCGAACGCCTCGGCCTGCACGTCCTGCGGCAGCGCGAGGGTGACAGCCCCGGTCTCCGCCTGGTTCGCGAGCACGCGCATCGCCTGCAGCGCCGCCGGCACGATCTGCTCCGGCCGCCAGATCCGGTCGAAGTAGCGAGAGACCGGACGGAAGCACTCGTTCACGGACACGTCTCCCGCCCAGGGGAGCTCGAGCTGCTGCAGCACCGGGTCGGGACGTCGCGAGGCGAAGACGTCGCCGGGCAGGAGCAGCACGGGCAACCGGTTCACGGTTGCGGTCGCGGCGCCGGTGATCATGTTCGTCGCGCCCGGGCCGATCGACGTCGTGCAGGCGAACGCGCCGAGACGGTTCTTCATCCGCGCGTAACCGGCGGCGGTGTGCACCATTCCCTGCTCGCTCCGCGCCTGGTAGTAGGTGAGCAGGTCGGGCCGCTCGTACAACGCCTCGCCGACTCCGGCGACGTTGCCGTGACCGAAGATGCCGAAGCAGCCGGCGAAGAAGCGGTGCTCGACGCCGTCGCGCTCGACGTGCTGTGCAGCGAGGAAGCGGACGAGCGCCTGCGCCGCTGTCAGCCGGACAGTCTCCACCTCAGAGCTCCGCCTTGATCTCCTCGAGCTCGTGCTCGAGCTCGACGAGCTCGCTCCCGCCGGCCATCAGGCGTACCAGCTCCTGCCTGTCGATGCCGGACTTCTCGAACGTGCCGAGGCTCTGGCCACGGTTGAGGATCACGAAGCGGTCGCCGACGGGATACGCGTGGTGCGGGTTATGGGTGATGAAGATCACCGCCACGCCGCGGTCGCGGGCCTGGAGGACGTACTTCAGGACGACGCCCGCCTGCTTGACCCCGAGCGCGGAGGTCGGCTCGTCGAGAATGAGCACGCGCGCGCCGAAGTAGACGGCGCGTGCGATCGCGACGGACTGGCGCTCGCCGCCGGAGAGGGTGCCGACCGGCTGGTCGGGATCGCGGATGTCGATCCCCATCTCGTTCAGCTCTTTGCGGACGATCTTCTTCGCGTTCGCGGAGTCGAACCGGCGAAGCGGGCCGAATCCCTTGCGCGGCTCCGCGCCGAGGAAGAAGTTCCTCCAGATCGACATGAGCGGCACCATCGCGAGATCCTGGTACACGGTTGCGATGCCCTTCGCACGCGCGTCACGCGGAGACTGGAAGGAGACCTCCTCGCCGTCGACGAGCAGTCGTCCCTCGTCGGGCTGGTGCGAGCCCGCGAGGATCTTGATGAAGCTCGACTTGCCGGCGCCGTTGTCGCCGAGGATGCAGGTGACCTCGCCGCCGTTCACGTGTGTGGAGATGTCGTTCAGCGCGACCACGTTCCCGTAGTACTTCGAGATGTGGTCGGCCTCGAGCAAGTGTCCGTTCGTGCTCATCGCGCTCGCTCCACTCTGCTTCGGACAAATGTGTTGAGCAGCACGGCGGCGAAGAGGATCGCGCCCTGGAACGTGTAGGTCCAGTTGCTGTCCCACTGCGAGTCGACGATTCCGAGCTGCACCATTCCGAGCATCGCCGCGCCGAAGAAGGTTCCGATCACCGAGCCGAAGCCGCCCGTGAGCAGACAGCCGCCGACGACGGCGCAGATGATGAAGATGAACTCGAGCCCGACGCCCTCCCTCGACTGCATGGAGCGCAACTCGAGCGCCTCGATGATCCCCATGAGCGCGGCGGTCGTCGAGGTCATCATGAAGAGTGTGATCTTCGTGCGCGCGACCGGCACGCCGACGTTGCGCGCCGCACTCGGATCGCCGCCCGCGCTGTAGGTCCAGTTGCCGAAGCGAGTCTTCGCCAGCAGCCAGGCGCCGACGATGGTCAGCCCGATCCACCAGAGCACCTTGACCGGATAGTCGTACTGCGTCAGTTGCGATGCAAAGAAGCGGTGCGCGGAGTCGAATCCTGCAGCCGAGTCGATGTTCTGGATCGCGGTCGTGCCGGTCAGCTTCAGCGTCCCCGCCGCGTTCACGCCCTGGAGGACGAAGAACGTGGCGAGCGTGACGATGAAGCTCGGCAGCTTCGTCTTGATCACGGTGATCCCGTTCAGAAAGCCGACCACGAGCCCGAAGAGCAGCACGAGCGCCATCGCCGGCCAGATGTTCATGTGCGCGTGCGTCGCGAGGTAGCCGAGCAGCAGCCCGGAGCTGCCGATCATCACGCCGGCGGAAAGGTCGAACTCGCCGCCGATCATCAACAGCGCCACGGGAACGGCGACGATCCCGTACTGCGACGCCTGGTCGGCCCAGCCCGCTGCGATCGCGGGGTCGGTCAACCAGTCGACGCCCCGCGCGAAATAGCTGAACGCGAAGAAGACCGCCAGCGCGCCCAGGAATGCGCCGATGTCGGGCCGCGTGAGCAGGCGGGTGAGAAACCCCTTGCGGACGAGCCGTTCGTCGTGATGGACCGTCGTCGCTGCTGTCTCGGTCAAGCTCCACCTCCGTCCTGCGCGGGCGGGCGGCGTGCGTGCGCCGCCCGCCCGACCCCCTCGCTAGCGCGTTCCCTTCGAGGCGAGTGCGGCGACCCTCGACGCGTTCGCCTTGTTGATGACTCCGGGGCCGGTGAGCACCGGCGCGCCGTTCCCGACCGTGTTGAGGTTCGTGACGTAGAGCATCCCGAAGACGACAGGGAGGTAGCCCTGGAGATACTGCTGCTGGTCGATCGCGAACAGCAGCCTCCCCGCCTGGATCTCCTTGATCGATCCGCCGACGTCGAACGTCCCCGCCTTCGTCCCCTTCGGAATCACGTCGAGACAGGGAATCGTCACGTCAGGGTCGAGGCCGAGGAAGCTGTCGAGCTTCTTGTCCGCCCTGAACGCGGCCTGCACCTTGGTCTTCGTCCCCGGAATGTCCTGCTTCGCATTCGGGATCGTGAGCACCGAGACGGCCGAACCGCCGAGGATTTTCTTCACTCCTGCGGCGCGCTGCTGGAGACCCGAGTTGCTCGCCTCGTGGATGACGATCAAGAGCTTCTTCGAGCCTGCTGCCTTGAACTGCTTCCCGGCCCCCTGCCCCGCGATGTCCTCCGTCTGACCGACGTGCACCATGTACGTCGGCAGCGAGTCGAAGGCGCCGAGCCCCGAGTTCACGGTGATGATCTCGATGCCCTTCTTCGATGCCTTCGTGAGCGGATCCTTCAGCGCGCTCGCGTCCGGTACCGAGGTTGCGATCACCTTCGCGCCCGCCGCGATCGCGGCGTTGAGCCCGGCGACCTGTTTTGCGACGTCGTTGTTCGCGTAGACCTGCGTCACGCTGACGCCGCGGCTCTTCAGATCCTTTGCGGCCTGATCGACCCCCTTCTTGAACACCGACCAGAACTGGCCGGTGTCGCCGTGCGTGACGACGGCGACCTTGATGGCACTGGCCCTCGATGCCGCGAACGCGGTTGCGGCGGGGGAGCCGAGAGCCGTGAGACCGGCCGCGGCGAGACCGCCTGTGACGAGAAGGCCGCGGCGTGAGACCTGCGCCTCCTCGATGCTCTCGAGAACTTCGTCGTTCATCGTGTGCCCGTCTCCTTTGTCGGGTTCACTTCGAGTCGGTGTCGATTCTCAACCCGCAAGGGCTTCTGCGCTAGCCACCTCCTCGATCGAGATCGGTCGCCGCTCTCGTCGGGAACGGTCTGCCGCGTGCGCGACGGCGAGCGCCGCGCGTGCTTCCTGCAACGAGCAGGGGCTCGCGCCGTCGGTCCGGACGGCGTCGACGAAAGACTCCAGCTCCGCGCGGTAAGCGTGCTCGAAGCGGTCGAGGAAGTTCCGATAGCTGCCGGCGACCGGCCGCGAGCCGCGCTCGACCGAGCTGAGCGGACTGCGGTCGTCGACGCCGACCACGATGCTGTTCGCGCTGCCGAAGACCTCGAGCCGCACGTCGTAACCGAGCGGGTCGTGACGCGTCCCGGACAGGATCGCGAGCGCACCCCCGTCGAGACGCAACACCGCTGCAGCCGTGTCGACGTCGGCGTGGCGCTCGAACCAGGGCGTCTCGAGGACGGCGCCGTCTGCGTACACCTCGACGATCTCCTGTCCGGTGACGAAGCGCAGCGCGTCGAAGTCGTGGATGTGCAAGTCGCGAAAGATGCCGCCGGACTCGGCGATGTACTCCTCCGCCGGCGGCGACGGATCGTGCGTCGCCGCCCGCAGCACGAGCACCTTGCCGACCGCTCCGGTCGTCACGGCATCGTGCGCGGCGCGGTAACCCGTGTCGAAGCGCCGCTGGAAGCCGATCTGGACGAGGATGCCCGCTCGCTCGACACCGGCGATGACGCCGTCGAGTGTGGCGACATCCAGCGCCACCGGCTTCTCGCAGAACGCGGGGATGCCCGCGTCGGCAGCGAGACGCAGGAGCGGGGCGTGACTCGGGGTCGGGGTCGCGATCACGAGCGCGTCGACGGACTCGACGAGGGCTTCGGGCGTCGCGGCCGTGCTCGCGTCGAGCGTCGCGGCGAGCGCCGCCGAACGGGCCGCGTCGGCGTCGGCGACGGTCAGTCTGGCCACTCCGTCGAGCGCCCCGAGAGTCCCGGCATGAAAGGCGCCGATCCGGCCGACGCCCACCACGCCGACGTGGAGCTGCGTGGTCCGGCCCATATGCAAGCGGTTACAGTAAGCGGTTGCACAAACCGCTGTCAAGGCGACAGCTCGGGAGGCGGCGCGGTCGAGCTCCGCACCACGAGCTCGGGCTCGAGCAGGTGCCGTGCCGTCTCGACGGACGTGCCCCCGGCGAGCCCGAGCAGCAGCTCGGTCGCCCGCACGGCGATCTCTCGCGCGGGCTGGTGGACCGTCGTCAGGGGCGGCGTCGTGAACCTCGAGAGGCGAAGGTCGTCGAAGCCGACGACCGAGACGTCGTCCGGGACCCGCCGGCCGTGCTCCGCCAGCGCGCCCAGGACGCCGATGGCCGAGAGGTCGTTCGCGGCGAAGACGGCGGTGAACCCGTGCCCGTCGAGGAGCGCGCACGTCGCGTCGTAGCCGCCCTGCTCGGTGAACGCCCCTACCTGAACGAGCCCTGGATACGGCTGGATACCGAGCGCGTTGTGTGCTTCGCGATAGCCCTCGACGCGCTCCTCGCTGATGCGAAGCTCCGGGGCGCCGGCGACGTGTGCGACCCGACGGTGGCCGAGCTCGATCAGATGCTGCGTCGCAAGGCGGGCGCCGAGCCGGTTGTCGACCTGGACGAGAGGCACGAGCGTGGAGTCGATGTCGCGGTCGAGACAGACGATCGGCAGGCCGTCGCGGACGAAACGGGTGATGCGCTCGGACGGGAGCACCAGCCCGTCGACGAGGACGCCGTCGACCTGCTTCGCCCGCAGCAGGTTGAGGTACTGCTCCTCGCGCTCCGGATCGCCCTCCGTCGTGCAGAGGAGCATCGTGTGGCCGTTCTCCAGCGCGCGCTGCTGCACGCCGCCGACGAGAGCGGCGTAGAACGGATTCGTGATGTCCGGCAGCAGCATCGCGATCGTCTGGGTCGACTTCGTGACAAGGCTGCGGGCGACCGTG
>DASSGL010000008.1:0-8124 GCA_035693525.1 Gaiellaceae bacterium
CCGCGCCTCGATGGAGGCCGCTTCTACGAGGCGTGGCTGCGCAACCGTGCCGGCGTGCTCGTCCCGATCGGAACGTTCAACGAGGGCCGCGACGTCACGCTCTGGGCCGGCGTGCCGCCGACCGCCTTCACGACACTGACCGTGACCCGCGAGGGGGCCGACGGCGACCAGGCCTCGTCCGGTGAGAAGGTTCTCGTCGGAACGGTGGACACAGGCGGCTGACCCGGGCCGTCAGGCCGAGGCGGCTCCCAGCGCGCGAACGACCTGCTGGCGGGCACGGTAGAGCCTGCTCATCACTGTGCCTTCGCGGACGCGGAGCGCTCGCGCCGCCTCTTTGTAGGAAAGACCGGTGATGTCGACGGCCACGAGGACGTCACGGAAATCGCCGGGTAGCGCCGCCACCGCAGCGTAGAGCTCGGCGGCCTCGAGGGCGGCCTCGGGCTCGCGTGCCTGACGGTCGGCGACGAGGTCGAGCTGGTCCGGAAGCGGGTCCGGCCGGAGCCGGCGGCTCTCGCTCCGCTTCTGGTTCAGGAAGGTGTTGCGCAACGCCCGTAGCAGATAGCCGAGGTCGTCCTCGTTGCGAAGGAGGCGCGGGCGCGCGAGCAGGCGCGCGTACGTCTCCTGAACGAGGTCTTCGGCATCTTCCCGTGACCCGCAGAGCGCCCAGGCAGCCCGGTAGAGCCGGTCGATGTGGTCTCCGAGCCGGGCGGGATCGAGTGGCCGGGCAGGTGTCTTCGCGCTTTTCCTATCGGTTCGCCCGGTGTCGCGCTCCGCCGGTGTCGAGTGCGTCCACCCGGGTTGGAACGGCTGGGCGGCACATCCCATTCCGCGTCGCAGGCGGGAATATCGACGCCGCTTCGGGGTCCTCCTTGTCGACAGCATCCAACCGCGACGAGCTCGTCGCGAGCACAAGGAGTGATCGAATGAAAGGTCTGCTTCCCATCGCCGGCGTCATCGCCGCCGCCGTGTCGCTCACCGTGGGCCTGAACGGTGCACTGGCGTCGAATCACGCGACGAGCACGAACACGAAAGTCGGGCTCGCGAGCTCGGGACTTGGCCGGATCCTCGTCGACGGGCGGGGCCACACGCTCTATCTGTTCGCGAAGGACAAGCACGGAAAGAGCACCTGCACCGGCCGGTGCGCGACCTTCTGGCCACCCCTGATCGCGTCCGGCAGACCCGTCGCGAGCGCAGGAGCGAAGGCGTCGCTCCTCGGGACGACAAGGCGCGCCGACGGACGCCTCCAGGTCACCTACGGCCGTCACCCGCTCTACACGTTCGTCAAGGACGTGCGAAGCGGCCAGACGAACGGCGAGGAGATCGACGCCTACGGCGCCGAGTGGTACGCCCTGTCACCCGCCGGAACCAAGATCGAAAGGACCGGCGGCACGACGTCGAGCACCGATGCCCCGGCCGCGGGCGGCTACGGCAGCGGCTACGGCTACTAGATCGCGTCAGTCATGTGAGAGAGACGGGCCCGCGAGACGGGCTCGTCTCCTCTCACCCGGCTCGACGCGCAAGACGAGAGAGGACTATGACCATGAGCCACACTGCTATAGAGACGAAGGACGAAATGCGAGTGGTGGGCGCCGACTCGCCGGCACTCGCCCGGCCCCGCCGCGAGCTCGCACGTCGCGTCAGCGGCGGCATGGAGATCACGCTCTACTGGAGCGCGCACGACGACAGCACGAGCATCGAGGTCTGGCAACCCGCCTCCGGCGAGACGCTTCTGTTCACCGTCGCAGGCGAGCACGCGCTCGATGCCTTCTACCACCCCTTCGCTCAGCTTCCGACCGAGGTCGACGACTAGTTCAAACGTGACCGAACCTCATCGAGTGCCGTCTGCTCGGGCGAGCTGACCTCCTGACCTTCCTCTTTGTGCGCCTCGGCGACGTGCGACGCTACCGTGAGCACGAACTCGCGGTACGCCGCAAGCTCCTCCGGCGTCGCTTTCGTGCGGAGCAGCTCGGCGGTGTCCGCGAGCTGCTGCAGCCCCTCGTCGTGCAGCGCCTCGCCCGATGAAAAGCGGTGCCGATCGAACTCCGGTCTCGTCGAGACGATCTCGTCGAGGAGCTGGCTCTGCCCGTGCTCCTTCCGCGCGTCGGAGTATGCACGCGCGAGCGCGAACGTCTCTCGAAAGGTTCCCCCGCTCGCCGCGGTGCTGACGATCAACCCCGCGGTCATCGGGGCTTCCACGATCTGGTCCCACTCCTGGTCGGTGAAGTCGCTCTTCGCCGTCATCTCGTCCTCCTCATGTCGGTTCGCCGACGATTCCCTCGGACTCCGAGAGACCCCGGCCGATTCGCCGCGTCAGCGCCGGGAACGCGAACGTGATCGCGGCGCCGAGAACGGCCCAGCCGGCGATGATGAGCGGGAACAGGTCGTACGGATACGCCGGCTTGGGCCACACCTGCTTGTAGAACGTGTACACGATCGCGGCCGTCGCGAGCACGAGGATGACGACCCGCCATCGCGGCTCGCGCCGCTCCAGGTGCAGGAACTTCGCCGCTCCGAACTGCATCACGAAGTACGCGATCAGCATGGCGAGAACCCCCGCGGTGCCCGGATAGAAGAAGGCGTTCACGGCGGTCGTGTCGTTCAGTCGCAGCAGGATGGTGACGACGAGCCCGAAGATCATCACGACACCGAGCGAATTCGCGGGCGAGCCGGTGCGGCTCGAGGCGTCGCCCAGCCTGCGGGTGAGAAAGCCGTCGCGGCCGAGCGCGAACAGGATGCGGGACGCTCCGGCGGCGCAGCCGAGGCAGCTGGCGAAGGCGCTGAGCGTGGCGCCGAAGTTGATCGCGTCCTCCATGCCGCTCCCGACGTACTGCTTCGAGAGGTCGCCGAGCGGAGCGCTCGAGGTGGAGAACGCCTTGATCCCGGCGGCGTCGATGCCGAAGCCGAGCGACTGGGCAAGCATGACGATCGTGTAGAAGACGCCGCAGAAGCCGACGGCCACCGCAATCGCGAGCGGAATGTTCCGGCGCGGGTTGTTCGTCTCCTCGCCGAGTGCGGCGGCCCCTTCGAACCCTCCGAAGGACAGGAGCCCGAAGACGGAGGCGAACGCGATCGCGCCGACGGTAGTGCCGGAGGCGGGGACGAACGGATCGAGCGTGAAGCCTTGTCCGTTCGGCGCCGTCCCGCCGATCACCTTCCAGAAGATCACGACGACGAGGATCACGATCAACGTCACCGAGATGCCCTCGAAGGAGAGCAGTGCGCGGGTCGCGACCTTGACGTCGCCGTACGCGAGGAACCAGACGAGCGCGGCCGCGATGAGCGAGACGACGATCCACGATGGATTGCTCCAGATCCCCGCGCCGCTCAGGAAGGACGTTCCGAAGAGGCCGATCTCGGCGATGTTCGCCGCGATGAAGCACGAGTAGGTGGCCAGGAGCGTCCAGCCCGCGAAGAAGCCCGCCCGCGGCCCGAGCGTCGCGCCGGCGAGCGCATAGGCAGAGCCGGCGTGATTGAAGAAGCGCGTCAGCCGAACGAACGAGTAGGAGATCAGCGCGATCGCGATCGCTGCGAACAGGAACGCGAGCGGCACGGCCCGGCCGACGAGCCCGGCGGGGGCGACGCCGTTGAGCGCCATCGCCGCCGTCGGCGCCATGATCCCGATCGAGATCGCGATCGCCTCCCAGAAGCGAAGCTCGCGGCGGAGGTGGCCGTGAGAGGCCTCCTCCATCGCAACGGTCTCGGTCGTCGCCATCTCAGCCTCCTTGCTCGAAGATCGACTCGGGGACGAAGGAGCCCACGACCCAGTTGGGAGCGTCGACCACCTCGTGGATCCGGAGGTCGCAGGCGACGCTCGCAAGCGCGTAGGCCTCCTGGCGATCGAGGCCGTGGCGCTCGCCGAGCCATGTCACCGTGGCACGGACGGCGTCCCGAGCCGCCTCGAGCAGGTCGGGGCCGACGCCGGTGCAGACGTGGTAGCTCGTCGGCTCGATCGCGGTGGTCGACGAGGCCGGGATGTCGTACTGCGGCGCGTCGACCTTCACGTCCTTGCGGACGGTCAGCCGCACGACCGCATCCATCGCCGTCTCGATCGCCGTGCCGCACACCTCGCCGTCGCCCTGAGCGGCGTGGGTGTCGCCGAGCGAGAAGAGGGCGCCGCGAACCCCGACAGGCAGGTAGAGGGTCACGCCCGGGTTGAGGTGCTTCGTGTCCATGTTGCCGCCGAATCGCGACGGCGGGACGATCGAATGGCTTCCCGGCTCGGCCGGCGCGACGCCGAGCGTTCCCGGAAACGGGCGGTAGGGCAACGTCACGCGTTCCGAGAACCGGATGCGTCCGCGTTCGGCGTCCACGTCGGAGATGCGGAGCCACGGCTCGGCGTACTCGTCGGCGAGCAGGCCGAAGCCGGGGATGATCGCCGTCCATCCCCACGCCTGCGGCCGCAGCTCGAGCAGCTCGACCGCGAGGGC
The DNA here is from genome assembly GCA_035693525.1 of Gaiellaceae bacterium. GTDB lineage: Bacteria > Actinomycetota > Thermoleophilia > Gaiellales > Gaiellaceae > Palsa-739. The sequence goes on from DASSGL010000008.1 coordinate 4,428, forward strand.
GTCGCCCGGCTCCGCGCCCTTGACGTAGATGGGGCCGCTGACCGGATTGACGTGGGAGAAGTCCAGCTGCAGCACGTCGTCGACGCCCGAGTTGCGGCTGATCTGCTCGTCCGATGCGTCCCGGACGTGCAGGAGGACCGCCTGCCCGGACTCGATCTCGAGGGCCGGCTCGATCGAGTTGTCCCAGGCGTACTCGAACGCGTCCGGACGGAGGTCGTGGAGCGAGTGGGCCTGCGCCTCGGCGGTCATGCACGGCCTCCTACGGGAGAAGCGACTGGATCCCAGCCGGATCGTACGAAATCGCGGGGCGCCGACCGCGGGCGGCGCGGAGCCCCGCTAGGCTCCGGCGGAGACGGACGGCCCAACTCGAGGAGGACAGATGAGGGCTCAGATCGGAGATCGCATCGCCGTCGAGTCGGAGCGTGCCGCCCAGCCGGGGCGGGCAGGCGTGATCGAGGAGATCCTCTCCGCGGACCCGTTGCGGGTCCGGGTGCAATGGGACGACGGGCACAGCAGCGTCTTCGCGCCGGCTGCCGGTGCCGCGACGGTCATCCAAAAGAAATCGAAGGCGCGTGCATGAGGTCGTAGGCCCCTGTCGGCGACAGGGGCCGCGACTTCTCGTCAGGCCCGGCGTCGCACGTGCCAGGCGAGGGCGGAGGCGAAGAGCCAGGCGACCCCGAAGGCGACGACGTCGCGCAACGTCGTGCCGTCCTGGATCGCGTCGGCTGCGAACGCGACGAGGAGGACGAGCGAGACGAACGCCCAGGCTGCGGCGACGAGCGCCCGCACCGCGGTGCGCTTCGCCTGTCGGGCGAGGCGTCGCAGCTCGTCGGCGTCGCGCCAGACCGGCGGCAGGCCGCGGAACGCGCGGCGGAAGTCGCGCCGGTTGCGAGCGCGGAGCGCCAGCTCGACGCGCTCGGTGAGCTGCTCGATCGAGAGGCGCCCGAGCACGAACTGGCGCCGAAGGGACGCGGCCGCGCGCTCACGCTCGCTGTCGCTGACGAGCGACATCGCCCCATCGTAGCCTCGAAACCCTGGAACCGAAGCGCGGCGATAAGGTGGCCGCGTGGACGACGGGACGATGCGGCTCTACGACCTCCGCGTGACCGTCGAGCGGATCGAGGGTCGTTCCGTCTGCGGCCTCGCCGTGGGCGACTACTTCGAGCTCACGGAGTCGAGCAGGCTCCGCATCCCGGAGGGCAGGCATTTCTGCATCTATGCACTGCAGGCCGTCCTCCCGCTCCTCGCCGCGAAGCAGCGGCAGCTCCCCGAGTCCGACTGGCTCGAGCTCGACTCGCACGTCGCCTGTCCCGACCCGGACGAACGCGTGATCATGCGCATCGAGCGCATCGGAGAGCGCACGCTGCGCACCGCCGAGCTCACGTGAGCGGCCGGCGGCGCGAGCTCGGCCTCGGGCTCCAGACGAACAAGCCGGTGGGCGGCTACGCGCCCCTCGCGCGCGCCGCCGACGACGCCGGCTTCGACGTCGTCACCGTCTTCAACGATCTCTGGTTCCAGCCGGCGCTTCCGGCGCTGCTCGAGATCGCGACGGCAACCCGCCGCGCACGCGTCGGCCCTTCCTGCCTCAATCCGTTTGCACTGCACCCGGTCGAGATCGCGGGGCAGATCGCCGCTCTCGATCGCGCTTCGCAGGGCCGTGCGTTCCTGGGGCTCGCCGCCGGCGCGTGGCTCGACTCGATCGGGGTCGACCAGTCGCGCCCGGTCGTGGCGATCGCAGAGGCATGGGAGATCGTCCGCCGGTTGCTCGCCCGCGACGACAACGGGTTCGAAGGCACGCGCTTCTCGCTTCCTCCGGGAGCGACCTTGCAATACGAGCTCGAGCGGCCCGAGGTGCCGCTTCTCGTCGGCACCTGGTCGCCGCGGCTTGCCGCCTTCGCGGGCGAAGCCGCGAGCGAGGTGAAGGCCGGCGGAAGCGCGAATCCCGATCTCGTGCCCGTGCTGCGCGAGCGGATCGGGGCGCCCGATGTCGGGATCGTCGTCGGTGCGGTGACGGTGGTCGACGAGGACGGCGAGCGCGCCCGCACGGCCGCCCGTCGCGAGGTGGCGATGTACGTCGACGTCGTCGGCGCGCTCGACCCGACGACGCCCACCGAGCCGGAGCTCCTCGCGCGAGTTCGGGAGCTCGTCGCGGAAGGCAGGCACGACGACGCAGGCGCACTGCTCCCGGACGAGATGCTCCGGCGCTTCGCGTTCGCGGGAACCCCCGCAGAGGTTGCGGCGCACGCGGAGGCCGTCCTCGACGCCGGGGCGCTGCGCGTCGACTTCGGCACGCCGCACGGAATCGACGAGCGCCACGGCGTCGACCTCCTCTGCCGCGAGGTTCTGCCGCGGCTCAGGCGGTAGCGCACCACAGCAACCAGGTTGCAGTGCAACCTGGTTGCATACTCGAGTGATGTTCGACTACGCGACACGTCGGGCTCGGCTCGCCGAGCAGATGGAGAAGGAAGGCGTCGACGCGCTCTTTCTCGCGCCCTCTGCCGACCTGGAGTATCTGACCGGGCTCGAGCGCCAGATCCCGTTCTTCGGGGAGCTCTCGTACGCGCACGGCTGGATCACGGGAGCCTTCTTCCGGCCGGAGCGCGATCCCGTGTTCCTGTTCCCGCGGATGTTCGCGAGGCTCGACCTGCACGAGGAGCCGGAAGGCGAGATCGTCGTCGTGAACGAGACCGACGACGGCTTTGCGGCCTTCGAACGTGTCGTGCGCGGCCTCGGCAACGCCGCAGTCGTCGCCGTCGGTGACCGCGTCTGGGCCGAGACCGTGCTCAACCTGGGGCGCGCAGCCGGCAGCTTCGACCGGCTGCGCACGGGCTCGCGGCTCGTCAACGAGCTCCGGCGGGTGAAGACGACCGAGGAGCTCGAGGCGATGGGCCGCGCGATCGCGGCCGCCGAGCTGACGATGGACGCGGTGACACCGCTCGTCGTCCCCGGCGTCACGATGGCCCAGCTCGTCGAGAGCGTCGAGCACGAGCTGCGCGAAGCCGGCTCGCGCTGTCCCTCCTTCACCACGCACATCTTCACCGGCTTGACCGACGACGACTACGACTCGGGCCTCCCGAGCGGGCGAACGCCGATCCACGAAAGCACGTCGGTGATGTTCGACTTCGGCGGAGTGGTCGACGGCTACTGCTCGGACTTCGGCCGCACGATCTATTGCGGCGACCCGCCCGACCACTACCGCGAGGCTTACGAGATCATGCTCGCCGCGCAGGAGGCGGGCCGCGCGGCTGCGCGTGCCGGCACGCCCGCGCGCGGCGTGAACGCCGCCTGCCGCGCGCCGATCGAGGAGGCCGGGCTCGGCGAGCACTTCCGCCACCGCATGGGCCACTGCATCGGCCTGGACATTCACGAGCGCCCGTTCATCTCGGAGGAAGACGAGACGCCGCTACAGCCGGGCATGACGTTCACGGACGAGCCTTCGATCCTCATCCCCGGCCGCTACAGCCTTCGGATCGAAGACATCCTCGTGTGCGAGGAGGCCGGCGGGCGGAAGCTCAACTCGTACCCGCCCGACCTGGTGTCCAGCACCGCCAAAGACCGTGATTGACGGGCCTGGTGTCTGGCTCCGCCGAAGGCGGTGCCTGACACCGCTTCTCATTGAGCGCAACCAGGTTGCACGGCTGCGTGCAACCTGGTTGCAAAGGATCGAGCCTTACTTCGGCGAGACCTGCGTGACGTC
>DASSGL010000009.1:0-18082 GCA_035693525.1 Gaiellaceae bacterium
TCTTGATGTCGACGCCGCGGCCCGCCATGTTCGTCGCGATCGTGACCGCGCCGCGCTCGCCCGCGTCCTTGATGATCTCGGCCTCGCGCGCGTGCTCCTTCGCGTTCAGCACGTTGTGCGGAACTCCCTGCCGCGTCCGCAGCTGCGAGAGGTACTCGGACGTCTCGACCGCGATCGTGCCGACGAGGATGGGCTGCCCCTTCTCGTGACGCTCCCTGATGTCGCGGATCACCGCCTCGAACTTGCCTTCCTTCGTCTTGAAGACCTGGTCCTGCTCGTCGGCGCGGGCGACGGCCACGTTCGTCGGGATCTCGACGACGTGGAGGTTGTAGATCTCGACGAACTCCTTCTCCTCCGTCTTCGCGGTACCGGTCATGCCGGCCAGCTTCTCGTAGAGGCGGAAGTAGTTCTGGAGCGTGATCGTCGCCATCGTCTGATGCTCTTCCTGGATGCGGACGCGCTCCTTCGCCTCCACGGCCTGGTGCAGGCCCTCGCTCCAGCGGCGGCCCTCCATGATGCGGCCGGTGAACTCGTCGACGATCTTCACCTCGCCGTCCTGAATGACGTAGTCGACGTCGTTCTGGTAGAGCGACTGCGCCTTCAGCGCCTGGACCAGATGGTTGACGAGCTGCGAGTTCTGCGGTGCATAGAGGTTGTCGATCCGCAGCGCGCGCTCGACCTTGGCGACTCCCTGCTCGGTGACGGCGACCGTCTTGTGCTTCTCGTCGAACTCGTAGTCGGCGCCCGCCGCCTCGGCGGCGCCCTTGGGGTCGCCGGCGTTCGCGCGGTGAGCGATGAGCTGCGGCGCGACGCGGGCGAAGTCGTAGTAGATCTGCGCGGCCGTCTCGGGCTCGCCGGAGATGATGAGCGGCGTGCGCGCCTCGTCGACGAGGATCGAGTCGACCTCGTCGACGATCGCATAGGGGTGGCCGCGCTGCACGACGCCGTCGAGCGAGACCGCCATGTTGTCGCGGAGGTAGTCGAAGCCGAACTCGGAGTTGGTGCCGTAGGTGACGTCGGCCTGGTAGGCGTCCTTGCGCGGCGCGAAGGGCATCATGTTCTCGATGTAGGCGGTGCGCATGCCGAGCGCCTGGAACACCGGCTCGGTCCATTCCTTGTCGCGCTTCGCGAGGTAGTCGTTCACCGTGATCAGATGTACGCCCGTCTCGGCGAGCGCGTTCAGGTAGAGCGCCTGTGCGGCGACGAACGTCTTCCCCTCGCCGGTCTTCATCTCGGCGATGTCGCCCTCGTGGAGGACGATGCCGCCCATCAGCTGCACGTCGAAGAGGCGCACCCCGAGCGTGCGCTTGAACGCCTCGCGTACGGCGGCGAACGCTTCGAAGAGCAGCTCATCGAGGGTCTCCCCATTCTCGAGCCGCTGCTTGAACTCCGCCGTCTTGCCGCGCAGCTCCTCGTCGGAGAGCTCTTCGAACTCGGGCTCGAGCGTGCCGATGTACTCGGCCTGCTTGACCAGGCGCCTGCCGCGCCGACCTTCGCCGAGACGCAGGACCTTCTCGAAGCTGCCGAGATCGGTGCCGGGCACGTGACTAGGGTAGCCGTCGGAGGGCGGCCGCCCCGACCTCCCGAAACGGCGGCATCAGAGGGCGCCCGCCGTGATCTCGAACAGATCCCCGTCCAGGCGCTCTGCGTGCACGGCATAGTCGCGCCCCTCGCGCCGGCCTCGCTGCTCGAGGGCGGGGAGCGAGCCGAAGAGCTGCCGCCCGTCGGCGGCGAACGTCGTCGTCTCCTCGTTGCGTGTGAGATCGAACGTATCGCCCTCGGGCGTGTCCTGAAGCACCAGCACCTCGATCGGCGACGCTTGCAGCGCCCAAGTGTCGCCGACCTGACGGGCCGCGCGGGCGCGATACGGGGGCGGCAGCCGCTCCTCGACCGCGGCAGCCAAGCCTTCGAGGGACGTGTCCGGCCCGTCCTCGACGAGGATCGTCCCGTCGGGAAGCGTCACCCAGCGCACCGCATCGGCCTCGATCCCGGGCACCTGCGCGTTCTGCGTCAGCTCCCACTCGCGCGCCCGCTGCAACCCGTGGATGCCCGTCTCCTGCCAGGGCGGCCGCGGGTCCGGCGGCACGAGCCCGCCCTCCCGGGCGAGCTGCTCGTGCAGCGGCTCCCGCCGTCCGAAGAGAGACACGCCTGCCCTACCGCCCGGCCGGCCCCGGCGAGCCGAGGCTCCCGAGCTCAGGCATCCGGCACGATCGCGTCGTTGTCGAGCGCGTGCTTGTCGATCTTCCGGCGGTCGGCCTTCTTCGTCCGCTCGTCGCGTATCTGGCGAAGCAGCTTCTCCGTCAACTCGTCGATCGACGCCTTCATGTCGCGCGTCGCCTCGCGGGCGCGCAACGTGTGGCCCTTGAGCCACACGGTCGCCTCCGCAACCTGGTTCGCTGCGACGGACGGGTTCTTCTCGACTGCAAGCTCGACCTCGATTCGCGTCAGCTCGTGCACCTGCTTGTCGAGCTTCGACAGCTTGCGCTCCGCATAGCTGCGAATCGAATCGCTGACCACGAGGTTCTTACCCTTGACGTCAAGTTGCATCCGCGCCTCCTCGGTTCGGATGGTCGGCTTGCTCCTAATGTAATCGGGGGGCCCGAATCGTGCGGGCGAGGCTCACGACGGCCACCTCGGACGCTCCGGCGCGCCGCAGGGCCCGCGCGGCCTCGCTCGCGGTCGCGCCGCTCGTGTAGACGTCGTCGACGAGCAGGATCCGCCCCGCCGCGGCCCCTCGCGGCTCGAAGGCGCCGGCCACGTTGCCGCGCCGCTCGGCCAGGCGGAGGCCGCGCTGCCTCTGTGACCGCCCCGTCCGCCGCAGCAGCTGCTCGCACGGCAGGCGCCAGGCCGTGCCGAGCTCGCAGGCGAGGCGCTCGGCCGGGTGGAAGCCGCGCTCGAGCCGCCGCCCGCCGTCCGGCGGGACGAAGGTGAGCACGTCGCAGGTGGGCGGCGGCAGGCGCTCGACCACGATCCCAGCCGCTTCCGCTGCCAGGCGGCGGAGCCCGCGCTCCTTCCAGGCGGCGACGAGCGCGCGGACGCCGGCCTCGTAGGCGACCGCCGCCCGCGCGGTGGCGAACGCAAGCCGCCTGCCGGTGCATTCGCGGCAGCGGTTGACCGGCCAGGCGGTCGGTGCGCCGCACCGCTCGCAGAAGGGCGGCGTGAGCGCGGGCAGCGCGCCGCGGCAGTCCGCGCAGAGGAGCGTCCCGCCGCGCGCGCACACGACACAGCGCCTCGGCAGCAGGAGATCCAGCACGTCCGGCCGGGTGGAGCGACACAGGGCCGACGCTACTGCGCGGCCTGTGCCGAGAGTGTCTCGGCTTCCTCCCGGAAGACGTCCAGCTCGGCCAACGCGGCGCGCCAGGTGTCCGGCGAGCGCAGGTCGAGCCCGAAGGGTGCGACGAGGTCGGACGGCGACGCCGACCCGCCCGCGGCGAGGAGGTCGAGGTACTTCGGCGCGAACGCCTCGGGGTCCTCGCGGAAGCTGCGGTAGAGCAGGAGCGCGACGAGCTGCGCGAAGGAGTACGCGTACGTGTAGAAGCGGACGTGGATGAAGTGCGGGATGTACGACCAGCCGAGCGCGTAGCCCTCCGGCATCGCAAGCGAGTCGCCGTAGTACTTGCCGTTCTCTTCCACCCACAGCTCGTTCAACCGCTCCGTCCCGAGCGACAGACCCTCCCCACGCGCGTCGTACGCGCGCTGCTCGAAGCGTGCGAGCACGGTCTGGCGGTAGATCGAGGCGAACGCGTTCTCGAGCCGGTCGGTGGCGAGCGCGGCTCGCGTGCCCGGATCGTCCTCGTTCTCGAGCAGGTAGTCGTCGGCGATCGATTGCGCGAATGTCGACGGCACCTCCGCCATCGGGATCCCGGTGCGATGCGAACGCCACGTCTGCCGCTCGAGCGCGAGCACGTTGTGCGTCGCGTGCCCGAACTCGTGCGCCAGCGTGCTGACGTCGCGGAGGCGCTCCGTGAAGTTCATGAGGACGTACGGCAGGATCGTCTTCGAGACCGAGGTGCAGTACGCGCCGGCGGCCTTGCCGCTTCTCGGAAGGACGTCGACGTGACCCGCGTCGATGCACGCGCGGAAGATCTCTGCAAGCCGTGGCGAGAAGCGGCCGAAGGACGACTCGACGATGTCGACTGCTTCCGCCCAGGTAAAGGCGCGCGCGTCGCCGATCGGCGCGTACTGGTCGGCGAGCTCGAGCTTGTCGATGCCGAGCAGGCGCGCCTTCGCGGTGAACCACTTGTGGGCGATCGGATACGCCTCCTCCGTCGCCGTGAACATCGCATCGACGATCTCGTCGTCGAGCTCGTTGTCGAGGTTCGTCGGCTGCATCGGATTCGCGTACCCGCGCAGACGGTCGGTGCTGAGACGGTCGCCGACCAGGGCGTCGTAGCAGGCAGCGAGCACATCGGCGCGCGGGGCGAGCCCTTCGAAGAGCGCCGTGACCGCGCGCAGGCGGAGGTCGCGGTCGGGGCGGTAGAAGTACGAGAGCAGCTTGCTGATCGTGTGGGGCTCCTCGCCCTCGCCGGCGTCGAACGGCACCTCGAGGGTCGAGACGTGCCGGTCGTGCAGCGCCATCCACGCCGAGACGGTCGGCCGTCGTGCATTCAGCGCCTGCTCCTCCGGCTCGCTCAGCACGTACGGCTTCTCGCGCCGCTCGACGCGGAGCTTGTGCTCGTACGGCGCGAGGATCGGATCGGCGAGCAGGGTCTCCGCGCGCTCGTCGTCGACCGCGATCCACTCGAGGCCGAGGAAGACGAGCGCGTTCTCGATGTCGGCCACGCGGTCGCGCGTGAACGTCGCGAGGTCGTTCGCCTCGACGTCGGTCGCGGCCATGCTCAGGCGGAGGTACGAGTAGACCTGGAGGCGCGAGACGTCCTGCTCCAGCTCGTCGATCTCGTCGAGGAGCTCGCGCAGCCCGGCCGCGTCGAGGGTCCCCACGTTGCCGCGGTACCGCGCCGCGAAGTCGTCGGCGTGGGCGCCGAGCTCCGTCCAGTGGGAGCGCGCCTCGTCGGCGCTCTCGCAGAGGTCGCTCAGATCCCAGCGGATGTCCTCCGCGCGTACGTCCGTGCCCGACACGCGCGGCACTGTAACGATTGACCGGTGATCGCCGGTCAGTCGTCCGGGTCGAGGGAATACGCCTCTCGGACCGGAAGGCCGGAGGCGGCGCGGAGGTGGTTGTCGGCGTCGAGCAGCTGCTCGGCGTCGCCGATGTCCCGCCAGTCTCCGCCGACCGTGTACCCGTAGACCGGCGCGCGAGTCACGAGCCACGCGACGAAGCGGCCCGGCTGGTCGCGGGCGTTGCCTTCCTCGAGGTAGCGCCGGACGAGCGGCACGTGCTCGCGGTGGTAGATGTACGCGGCCGTCGCGACGAGCGGCGAGGTCGGATTCTCGGGCTTCTCGACGAGCTCTGTGAGGCGCTCGTCCGCGTCGAGCTCGACGCTCGAGTACTTCTTCGCGAGCTCGAGGTCGCCGACGTCGTAGAGAACCACTGAGCTTGCTTCACCCTTGGTGCGCCACCACGAGACGTAGTCCGCGAGGCTGTAGTCGAAGAGGTTGTCGCCCGCGACGACGAGCAAGTCCTCGCCGTCGAGGCCCGCTCTGTCGACGACGAAGGCGATGTCCCCGATCGCGCCGAGGCGGTCGTCCTCACTCGTGGTCCCGTCGTCGTGCACGACGACGCCGTCGTGCGCATGGGCCCACGCGGCGAACGACTCGGCGAACTTGTGATTTGTGACGACGTGCACCTCGTCGACCGCGTCCACCGCGCGGATCCGGTCGAGCAGGTAGTCGAGCATCGGTCGGTCGGCGAGCGGCAGCAGGGGCTTCGCGACCGTCTTCGTGAGCGGATAGAGCCGGGTCGCGTAGCCGGCAGCGAGGATTAGGGCCTTCATGCCGCGAGCGAGTGCGCGTAGGGCGGCCGGCGGACCCCGTCTTCGGTGACGATCGCGGCGACGAGCTCGGCGGGAGTGACGTCGAAGGCGGGGTTGCGGGCCGGGAAGCGTGCGGTGATCTCGGCGGGATCGCGTTCCTCGATGGGGATCGCGCCGCCGTTCGGCGTGGATGGGTCGATGGTCGACGTCGGCGCGACCACGTACAGCGGGATGCCGTGGTGCTGCGCGAGCACGGCCAGCGAGTACGTGCCGATCTTGTTCGCGGTGTCGCCGTTACGCGCGATGCGGTCGGCGCCCGTGACGACGAGATCGATCTCGCCGCGAGCCATCAACGAGGCCGCGGCCGAGTCGGCGATCACGGCATGCGGGATCCCGATCGCCTCGAGCTCCCACGCCGTGAGGCGCGCTCCCTGGAGGAGCGGCCTCGTCTCGCCGACGACGACGCGCTCGAGCAGGCCATGCTCCCACGCGGCGCGAAGCGCTCCCACGGCCGAGCCGTAGCCGCCGGTCGCGAGGCCGCCCGCGTTGCAGTGGGTGAGCGCACGGCTGCCGCGTTCGAAGAGCGCCGCGGCGTGAGCGGCCATGCGCCGGCAGCGCTCGACCTCCTCCTCGTGCAGCGCCCGCGCACGGGCCGGCGTCGGGTCGTCCCGCATGCGCTCGAGCGCCCAGAAGAGGTTCACGGCGGTCGGCCGCGAGGCGGCGAGCGTGCGCTCCGCTTCGCCGAGGTCGTCGCCGCGGAGCGCGGCGAGCGCGAGGCCGTACGCTGCCGCCACGCCGATCGCGGGAGCGCCGCGGACGGCGAGCATCCGGATCGCGTCTGCGAGCTCCGCCGGCGTCCGGCATTCGAGCTCGACCTCGGCGTCGGGAAGGCGTCGCTGGTCGAGGAGGACGACCCGCGGGGGGTCGCCCTCCTCGAGCCGGATGATCTGCTCGGGGCCCAGGTCGCTCATCGACGCGCCTCTCTTCGCGACCTGCCTTCAGGCAGGTCGCAGTCGTTTCATCGCCCGCTGCGAGACAACGACTGCAAGCAGGCTGAAGCCTGCTTGCGGCTCACGTGCCCTCGTCCCAGGAAGCGAGGTACTTCGCCTGCTCCTCGGTGAGCTCGTCGATCTCGACGCCCATCGTCGCGAGCTTCAGCCGGGCGATCTCCTTGTCGATCTCGGCGGGCACCGGGTAGACCCGGCGCTCGAGCTCGTTCGCATTCCGGACGGCGTACTCGATCGCGAGCGCTTGATTTGCGAACGACATGTCCATCACAAGCGCCGGGTGGCCCTCGGCGGCGGCCAGGTTGACGAGCCGGCCGTCGGCGATGAGGTAGAGGCGGCGGCCGTCGGCGAGCGTGAACTCCTCGACGAACTCGCGCGCCATCCGGGTCTCTGCTGCAAGGCTGCGCAGAGCGGGGATCTCGATCTCGACGTTGAAGTGGCCCGTGTTCGCGAGGATCGCGCCGTCCTTCATCAGGTCGTAGTGCTCGCGCGCGATCACGTTCTTGTCGCCCGTCGCAGTGCAGAAGATGTCGCCGATCTCGGCCGCGCGCCGCATCGGGAGCACCTCGAAGCCGTCCATCGACGCCTCGAGCGCCCGCATCGGGTCGACCTCGGTCACGATCACGTGCGAACCCATCCCGCGTGCGCGCGATGCGACGCCGCGACCGACCCAGCCGTAGCCGGCGACGACGAACCTCTTGCCGGCGAGCAGGACGTTCGTCGCCCGGATGATCCCGTCCACGGTCGACTGTCCGGTCCCGTAGCGGTTGTCGAACATGTGCTTCGTCAGCGCCTCGTTGACGGCGATGATCGGGAAGCCGAGCTTGCCCTCCGCCTCGAGCGCCTTCAGGCGGATGACGCCGGTCGTCGTCTCCTCGGTGCCGGCGATGATGTCGCCGAGCTGCTCCCGCCGCGCCGAGTGGAGGACGCCGATCACGTCGGCGCCGTCGTCCATCGTGAAGTGCGGCTTGTGATCGACGGCGGCCTCGATGTGCGCGTAGTACGTGTCGTGGTCCTCGCCCTTGATCGCGAAGCAGGAGATGTCGTACTCCTCGACGAGCGCTGCCGCGACGTCGTCCTGCGTCGAGAGCGGATTCGAGGCGCACAGCACCACGTCGGCGCCGCCCGCCTTCAGCGTCCGCATCAGGTTCGCCGTCTCGGTCGTCACGTGCAGGCAGGCCGCGATGCGGTAGCCCGCGAGCGGCTGCTCGTCCGCGAACCGCTCGCGAATCGCCGCGAGTACCGGCATCTGTCGGTCCGCCCACTCGATCCGCCTCTTTCCCTCCGCCGCGAGGGCGAGGTCCTTCACGTCGTATCGCTTGGTCTGAGCCATGGTTCCTTTCGTCGGTTCAGGCGGCAAGGAGCCGCTCGTGCTTGCGCTGCTCCCACTCGACCCAGGCGAGATCGTCGGCGCCCGCGAGCCAGGCGTCGACGGCCTTGCGGAGCTCGGGCTCTCGCTGGAGCCGAGCCGCGAACACGAGGTCGGAGATCTCGAGGCGATGCCGCCGGCGGAGCTCGGCGAGCGAACGGAGCTGGTTCAGCTCGCGAAGGCCGTAGAGCCGGTAGCCGCCGGCCGTGCGCCGGGGAGAGACGAGGCCGAAACGATCGATGTAGCGGAGCATGCGCGGCGACCAGCCGGCACGTGACGCTGCCTCCCCGACCCTCAGCCCCTCCATCGGCCGAAGGTTAACACAGGAGTGTCAAGGTGAGGAGGTGCCCTCGCGGCCGTAGCGGTCTTCCAGGCGGACGACGTCGTCGAGCTGCGGCGTCGAGACCTCGACGATCGTCGTGTCGTCGATCGCCGTGACGCGGTGGACGGTGCCGGGCGCGTAGTGGAAGCACGCGCCCGCGGTGATGACCTCGGTGCTGAGCGCCGCCTGGCCCGCCTCCCCCAGCTCGAGCTTGGCCCGGCCCGACTCGACGTACCAGCTCTCGTCCTTCTCGCGGTGGAACTGGAGGCTGAGCGAGTGCCCCGCGCGAACGAAGAGGATCTTCCCGACGTAGAGGTCGGTGTGGGCCCAGATGAGCTCCCAGCCCCACGGCTTCTCGACCCGGCGCGGCTCGAATGCCCACCGGTCGAGCCCCTCGAAGTTCGGCGAGTGGATGCTCACGCGACCCGTTTCCTCGGCTCCCACTCCGGATGCGCCTCCATGAACTCGGCCGCGAGGCGCAGGTCCTTCGGGGTGTTCACGGTCAGCCAGACGCCGTCGTGCCGGTAGCCGCGCAGCTTGCCCTCGGCGGCGAGCTCCGGGAACGTGCTCTGCTCGTGGTCGCCCCGCTCGGGCAGGCGCTCGAGCGCCTCCTCGCCGAGTGCGTAGACGCCCGAGTTGACCCAGTGGTCGAGAAGCGGCGCCTCCCGGAAGCCGCTGACACGACCGTCCGGCTCGAGGTCGACGACCCCGAAGGGCGACCGAACCTGGGCGACGACGATCGTCGCGGCGGCACCCGAGCGCTCGTGCTCGTCGAGCAGGTCGCGGAAGTCGACGTCGAGGAGCTCGTCGCCGTTCAGGGCGAGACAGGCGCCGTCCTCGCGGCGCCGCGATGCGGCCAGCCGAAGCCCGCCGCCGCGCCCGAGCGGCTCGGGCTCGCCGACGGCGTCGATCTCGGCGTCGAGCGCGGAGAGCGCGTTTTCGAACGCCGCCTCCTGTCCCGCGCGGCAGGCGACGATCACCCGGGACACGCCGGCTTCGACGAGCCGCGCGACGCCGTACTCGACCAGCGGGAAGCCCGCAACGGGGACGAGCGGCTTCGGCAGCCCCTGCGCCGCGTCGCCCAGCCGCTCCGCCTTGCCGCCCGCAAGGACGAGCGCCTCCATCAGGCGAGGAGCTCCGGATCCCGCCGCGACTCGGGCTGCGCCGGCGACGCGTGCCGAGGGCGTCCGACGCCCTCGTAGACGAAGCCGGCCGCGCGCGTCGCCGCGGGGTCGAGCAGGTTGCGTCCGTCGACGATCACCGGCCGCGCCATCGCCTCGCGCACCTCGGCGGAGGCGAGCGTGGCGAGCTCCGGCCACTCCGTCACGATCACGGCGGCGTCGGCGTCCCGCACCGCGTCGAGGACGGTGTCGCAGAGCTCGATCCCCTGCAGGTCGTCGGGCTGGGCAACCGGGTCCCACGCGCGCACGTCGGCGCCTTCCGAGAGAAGCCGATAGGCGATCACCCGGCTCGGCGCCTCCCGCATGTCGTCGGTGTTCGGCTTGAACGCGAGCCCGAGCAGCGCCACGGTCTTTCCGCGCAGCGGGCCGAGGTGCTTCTGCAGCTTCGAGACGACCCGCCGCTTCTGCAGCTCGTTCACCTCCCACACCGCGTGCAGCAGCATGAACTGGTAGCCCGAGTTCCCGGCGAGCTGCTTGAGGGCGGTGACGTCTTTTGGAAAACAGTTCGAGCACACGAGCCCACCCGTCGTCACGAACGTGTGCGACTCCGACACCTCGAGCGAGTAGACGTAGCCGTCGAAGGGGCGACGCTCGACCGACGTCACGCGCATCCATGCGGCGTTCTCGGCTTTCCGGTACCCCGTGGGTGCAATTCGCTTCGCTTGACGCGAGAGCGACTCGAGGATCGGACCGCGGCTCTCCTCGGGAACGAGGTCGAGCAAGCGCTCCACCTGGTCGGCCCCCGAAACGACGAGCCAATACGTGTCGCACGTTGACTTGGCGGTGCGCCCCACCTCGAGGCGCGCGACGACGCCGAGGTCCCCCAGCAGCCGCAACATTCCATCCGCGAGCTCACGGCTGACGGTGCCGTACTCGAGCACGACGCTCGGGCCGCCGCACACGTACGACCACGAGCCGTCGCCGAGCCACATGCCGGCCAGCACCGCACGCTTGTGCACCTCGTGCTCGTCCCAGATGAGGTCCGGGAGCCGCTGGCTGTAGCTGCCCGTCCCCATTCCGAGAACATCGGTCCACCAGGACGCAAGCAAGCGAGAGCTGACGCCTACGTTCGTGGCCGTCGTACCGCGTCGAATCGTCGTCTTCACGCCGAGCGATCGCCAGAACGCGGCCACTTCCGCCACGAGATCGTCCTCGTCCGTCGGATGGAAGCTCCACTGCATCCTGCGACGACCGGCATCGCGGCTGACATGGCCCTCCGCGATGTAAAGACCGACCACGCGCCAGAAGCGCTCATCCGCCTCGATCGATGCGGGCACATAGGTTCCGTTCTTGGCGGTGCCCACAAAGGCATCTTCGAGCTCGATGTCGAGCGCCGCCGCCTCGTGTAGGCGGAGTGATCCAGAACGGAGGATGTCGTGTGATCGTGCAAGTGCGCCCCGACGGTGACCGAGCTCGGCGATCCCACTGCGGACGCCCTGGACACCGACGGCTGCGAGCTCCTCTGGCGCCGGGCGGACGATCACGCCCTCCGGCTCGAGCTCCGCCTGCTCGAACGCAGCCACGACGTTCAGCCGGCGAGGTCGCTTGCGCCCAAGCGCAGCGATGCTCTGGGCGAGCGGAAGCCAATCGCTCGTCGTCAGCTCTTCTGCGAGCTTTCTACCCTCGCGCGTCACGAACGGGTGGTCTGGCGTCGTCGTCACGCGGCGACCCATCTTCGTGCGGATCTCGAGGACGTCTCCCGTGTACTCACGGCGTGTCAGGAGGTCGACGGCCAGGAACTCGGCTCCCGTGCCGCCGGGCCGCCACGAGAGCACCTCGATCTCCGCACCCGGCGCCGTCTCTTCGTAGAGACGCTCGAGCGTGACGAGCCGCGTACGGCCGTCCTCGCGCACGAGGACCGTCTCGTCGCCGACGAGGCACGAACCGCCGAAGCCGATCCCGGCGCGCAGGAAGTGCGAGCCGAGCCGGTGGTCGAGGCCGACGCCCTTCGCGACGTCGACGACGTCGGCGCCGACGAGCTCGCACACGTTCGCGATCTCGTTGATGAAGCTGATCCGCGTGGAGAGGAACGCGTTGGCAGCGAGCTTCACGAGCTCGGCCGACGGGACGTCGGTGCGAACGATCTCGGTGGCGATGCCGCGGTGCAGGTCGACGACCCGCTCCGCGTCGGCCTCGTCGAACGCGCCGACGACGATGCGGTCGGGCTGCATGAAGTCCGCGACGGCGCTGCCCTCTGCGAGGAACTCCGGGTTCGAGACGTAGCCGACGCCCGCAAGGCCGCGGGCGTCGAGCCGGGCCCGGACGTTCTCGCCCGTCCCCACCGGCACCGTGCTCTTCATGACGACCACCGGCCGGCCGGGGAGGTCCGCGGGAAGCTCGTCGACCACCGACCAGACCGCAGAGAGGTCGGCGTCGCCGGACGCGGTCGGCGGCGTGCCTACCGCGACATAGAGGAAGTCGGCGCCGTCGACGGCCTCTTGCACGTCGAGGGTGAAGCGGATCCGATCGGCGTTGCGCGCGAGCACGTGCTCGAGACCCGGCTCGTAGATCGGGACTTCGCCCGCCCGCAGCTGCTCGATGCGGTCGGGGACGACGTCGCGGATCACGACCTCGTGGCCGAGGTCGGCAAAGCAGGCGCCGGTGACGAGGCCGACATAGCCGGCGCCGAACATTCCGATCTTCGCCACGGGTCTAGGTTACTTTCCGAACGGTTCGAGGCCCTTGGCGATCGCGAGCATGGTCTCGTTCGACAGCTCGTCGCGGAGCGTGTTGACGACCCAGTAGCTCGCGCGCGGCGTGCGGACGACGACCATGTGGACGTTGCCCCCGTTCGTGAAGAGGTCGAGCTTCGTGCCGTCCTTCAGCCGCACCTTCTTCGTCGGGTTGCGCAGGATCGGCGCGTCGTTCCAGTCCGTCTCGATGACCTGCCAGTAGACGTTGCTGTAGCCGGTCACGAACGTCATCACGAGCTCGTGCTTGTGGGGCGCGGGCTTGAAGACGCGGAACGGCTCGAGCGAGGTCAGCCTCGAGGCGCTGTGGATCGCATGGGGGACGAGGATCCGGAACGGGACCTTGCCGCGCAGGTCGAGCAGCGAGCTCTCGGTGAGGCTCGGGTCGTTCCGAACCGCCGGCGGCTGGTGCGTGGGCGTCGGCGCCACGTGCGCCTCGGGATTGACGACTTCGCCCCCGAACGCCGTGCCGACCACGACCACGGTGAGCGGATTCCCTGCAGCCTGCGCATACGGCGCGATCTCCGGCTGCAACGGCGCGATGGTCGTGTGCGGCCCCATCGCGAACGCCAGCTGCCGCGCCGCCTGCTTCGCGTTCGGCTGCACCGTGTCGAAGTAGACGGTGTTCGAGTAGTTCGTCGAGGACGGCGCGTTGGCGACAAGGGCGCCGTTCGCGGGAAGCTGGACGGTGTGGTAGCCGGCGACCGCGAGCTTGTACGACGTGTCGCGCGCGAGGCCGAGGATCGTCGTCCCGTTGAGGACGAGCGCCGAGATCGCGGAGGGCTTCAGGGCCGTGGTCTTCGGCGTCTTCGGCTTGCGGCCGAGCGCGACGTCGTTCGCGCGGTCCGGCAGCGTCACGTCCGGGTGCTCGAAGGACTGGACCCCCGAGGCGATGTCGGACGGGTTCGCGCACACCTCGGCGTTCAGGTAGCCGCAGTCCGTGAGGTTCGGGATCTGGTTGCGGAAGAGGTGGCCCGGCGGCAGGTGGTAGCCGAGGCCGGCGTACGACTGGATCTCGCTGATGCTCGGGGCGCCCGCGCCCGGCTTCACGACCTCGACGTTGCCCTTGATCGCCCCGATGAGGCTCGGGATCTCCGTCAGGTGGAAGCTGCCGGCGAGGCGATCCTTGAGTGCGTCGAGGAAGAGCTGCTGCCGCGCGAGGCGGTAGATGTCGGAATCGGTGTGCCGGAAGCGGACGAAGTCGAGCGCCTCCTGCCCGTCGAGCTTCTGGTAGCCGGGCTGCAGGTCGATCTTGGCGTAGCCTCCGGGCCCTCCCTGCGTGTTCAGGTAGCGGTGGTCGACGTCGATGTAGACCCCGTGCAGCTTGTTCACGAGCAGCTTGAAGCCGTGGAAGTTGACCGTGATCAGGTAGTTGATCGGGATGTTCGTGAGATGCGCGACCGTGTCGAGCGTCCCCTGCTGGCCGCAGCGCGACCATGCCGAGTTGATGCGGTCGTGCGCAACCGGCACGTCGGAGCCCTTGCAGTAGATCGCGACCGTGAGGTCGCGCGGGAACGAGAGCATCGAGAGCGTGTTGTTCGACGGGTCGGCGCGGACGAGCATGATCGTGTCCGAGCGAGACTGCTGGCCTGCCGCGGCGTCGGCCCCCTTGCGGGTGTCGTAGCCGACGACGAGGGCCGTCGCGGGGTCCGACGGCCGGGCGACTGCCTGGAGGTTCTTGTCCTTCGACGCCTGAATCCCGCCCACGCTGTGCGGCGCGAGTGCGCTCAACGTCTCGTGGCCGTACAGGTAGACGCCGCCGGCGAGCCCCGAGGCCACGACGACGATCGCAAGCAGCAGCCAGCCGAGAATACGGAACGCCGTGCCGCGAACCGTCCGAGTCGGGGGCGGCGGCTGCCGGTAGCGGCGCATCGCGTCGAGCGTCGCGGGCGGGAGGACCGCGCGACCGTTGCCGTTCAGGGTCGCCGCGCGCCCCATGCCTCTCTTGAGCGTCGTCCGCATGCCGGAAAAAGGGGCGCCGCCGGGCGCCTCGCGCCACCTTAGCGGAGCGCTCGGGCGGCCTCTGCCGCTGCCGGCGGCTCCGCAGCAGGCTCCGCGCGAGCCGGCTCGTAGCCGAGGTTCGGGCGGAGCCAGCGCTCGGCCTCGGCAACGGCGAGACCCTTGCGCGAGGCGTAATCCTCCACCTGGTCGCGGGCGAGGCGGCCGACCGAGAAGTACCGCGCGTTGCGATGCGCGAGATAGATCCCGCTGACACTTGCGCCTGGGAACATGGCGTAGCTCTCCGTCAGCGAGATGCCTGCGCGCTCGGCGTCCAGCAGGCCGAAGAGCGTCCCCTTCTCGGTGTGGTCCGGGCAGGCGGGGTACCCGAACGCCGGACGGATGCCGCGAAAGCGCTCCTCGATCAGTTGTTCCGTCGTCAGCTCGGAGCCGGTCTCGTACCACTCGCGCCGGGCGACCAGGTGCAGGTACTCGGCGAACGCCTCGGCAAGGCGGTCGGCGAGCGCCTTCGCCATGATCGAGCGGTAGTCGTCGTGCTCCGCCTCGAAACGGGCAGCGAGCTGCTCGAGCCCGATGCCGGCGGTGACCGCGAACGCGCCGAGGTGGTCGCCCCCGCCCCGGGGGGCGACGTAGTCGGCGAGGCAGCGGTTCGGGCGCGAGTCGCCGTAGGCCGACTGCTGGCGCAAGAAGTGGAAGCGAATCTCGCCGTTGTCATCGCAGACAACGATATCGTCGACGTCGGACGACGCGGCCCAGAAGCCGTAGACGCCTCTCGCGGTGAGCAGGCCGTCGCGGACGATCTCGTCGAGGAGCTCCTGCGCATCGTCCCAGAGCTCCCGCGCCGCGGGCTGGCCCAGGATCGCCGGATAGCGCCCCTTCAGCTCCCAGGTATGGAAGAAGAACTGCCAGTCGATGAACTCGCGAAGCGTCTCGAGCGGGGGCTCGACGACCCGCGTTCCCAGGAAGGCCGGCTCCTCGAGCTCGTCGAACGGCACCGGCTCCCGGTTGGCCCGCGCGTCGTCGAGCGAGAGCAGCGGCTTCCGTTCGCGCTCTGCGTGCTGGTCGCGCAGGCGATCCTGCAGCTCGCGGTTCTCGGCGTCGAGGACCGGCTTGCGCACCGGATCGAGGAGCGCGGACACGACGGCCGTGACCCGCGATGCGTCGAGCACGTGCACGACGGGCTGCGAGTACTCCGGCGCGATCTTCACTGCGGTGTGCTGCTTCGACGTCGTCGCTCCGCCGATCAGAAGCGGCAACGAGAGGCCGCGCCGCTCCATCTCGTGCGCCGCGTCGACCATCTGGTCGAGCGACGGCGTGATCAGGCCCGACAGCCCGACGACGTCGGCCCCGACCTCGGCCGCGGTGTCGAGGACGGCCTCCGCCGGCACCATCACACCGAGGTCGTGGACCTCGTAGTTGTTGCAGCCGAGGACGACGCCGACGATGTTCTTGCCGATGTCGTGGACGTCCCCCTTCACGGTTGCGAGCACGACGGTGCCCTGCACGCGCCCGCCGCCCTTCTCCTCCTCCATGAACGGCTCGAGGTACGCGACGGCGCGCTTCATCGCCCGCGCGCTCTTCACGACCTGCGGCAGGAACATCTTCCCGGAGCCGAAGAGGTCGCCGACGATCTGCATCCCGGCCATCAGCGGCCCCTCGATCACGTCGAGCGGGCGGTCGTACGCCTGACGCGCCTCTTCCGCGTCCGCCTCGATGAAGTCCACGATTCCGTGCACGAGCGCATGGGAGAGGCGTTGCTCGACGGGACCCTCTCGCCACGAGAGGTCGCGCTCCCGCCGTGTCCCTTCGCCCCGGGCGCGTTCGGCGATCTCGACGAGCCGCTCGGTCGCGTCCTCGCGGCGGTTGAAGAGCACGTCCTCGACCCGCTCCAGCAGCTCCGGCTCGATGTCCTCGTACAGCATGAGCTGACCGGCGTTGACGATGCCCATGTCGAGGCCGGCGCGGATCGCGTGGAAGAGGAATGCACTGTGCATCGCCTCGCGAACGACGTCGTTGCCGCGGAACGCGAACGAGAGGTTGGAGATGCCGCCGCTCGTCTTCGCACCGGGGCACATCTCCTTGATCATGGGCAGCGACTCGATGAACGCCTTCGCGAACTCGTTGTGCTCCTCGATGCCCGTCGCGACGGCGAGCACGTTCGGGTCGAACACGATGTCCTCCGGCGGAAAGCCGACGCGGTCGACGAGCAGCCGGTACGCACGCGCGCAGATCTCGACCTTGCGCGCGACCGTGTCCGCCTGGCCGCGCTCGTCGAACGCCATGACGACGACGCCCGCCCCGTAGCGGCGGACGACGCGGGCCTGCTCGAGAAACGCCTCCTCCCCCTCCTTGAGCGAGAGCGAGTTGACGACGCCCTTCCCCTGGAGGCCGCGGACCCCCGCCTCGAGAACCGACCACCGCGAGCTGTCGACCATGATCGGCAGCCGTGCGATCTCCGGCTCGGTGGCGACGAGGTTGAGGAACCGCGTCATCGCCTGGACGCCGTCGAGGAGGTCGGCGTCCATGTTGACGTCGATCAGGTTCGCGCCGCCGCGCACCTGCTCGAGCGCGACCTCGAGCGCGCCCTGATCGTCGTCGCTCTCGATGAGACGGCGGAAGCGGGCCGAGCCCGTGACGTTCGTGCGCTCGCCGATCATCACGAAGTTCGTGTCGGCGGTGATCGCGAACGGCTCGAGGCCGCTCAGCCGCGTCACCGGATCCGGCTCGGGCACGACCCGTGGCGCGACGCCGGCGACGGCGGCGGCGATCTCGCGCACGTGGTCCGGCGTCGTCCCGCAACAGCCGCCCACGATGTTGACCAGTCCCTCGCGGGCGAACTCGCCGAGCATTCGACTCGTGTCGTGAGGCTGCTCGTCGTGCAACCCGAACTCGTTGGGCAGGCCGGCATTCGGATAACACGCGACCCACGTCGTCGAGACGCGCGCGATGTCCTCGACGAACGGACGCATCTGCGCCGCTCCGAGCGAGCAGTTGACGCCGACGACGAGCGGCGCTGCATGCTCGACCGATACCCAGAAGGCCTCGACGGTCTGACCGGAGAGGTTCCGGCCGCTGCGATCGATCGCCGTGAACGAGAGCCACAGCGGAAGCTCCGGCGCGACCTCGGAGGCGGCGACGATCGCGGCCTTTGCGTTCAGCGAGTCGAACACGGTCTCGATCAGGAGCAGATCGACACCGCCCTCGCGGAGGCCGCGGATCTGGTGCGCATACGCGTCGCGCACCGCGTCGAAGCCGACCGCCCGATACGACGGGTCGTCCACGCGTGGAGAAAGCGACAGCGTCACGTTGAGGGGCCCGACCGACCCGGCGACGAACCGCGGCCGGTCGGGTGTCTTCGCCGACCACGCATCCGCCGCACGTCGCGCAAGGCGTGCACCCTCGACGTTCATCTCGTGTACGACGTCTGCGTCGAACGCGTAGTCGGACTGGCCGATCGTCGTCGCGGTGAACGTGTTCGTCGTCGCGATGTCCGCACCGGCGGCGAAGTAGTCGTCGTGGATGCGTGCGACGACCTCGGGTCGCGTCAGGTTCAGCAGATCCGGGTCGCCTGCGACGTCGTTCGAGTGCTCGGAGAAGCGATCGCCGCGGTACGCCTCCTCGCCACGGAGCTCGCGCTGGATGAGCACGCCCCACGAGCCGTCGAGGACGGCGATCCGTTCC
>DASSGL010000010.1:0-7272 GCA_035693525.1 Gaiellaceae bacterium
CCTTTTCCACAGACTGCACAGAGCGCTGTGGAAATGTTGATTATTCAATGTCCGCAAAATGCGGAATTTTCGTGGTCCGAGGCACTTGCGCGGACGGCGCACCTGCCCTAGATTGACGTCTGCGCCGAGCGCGCAGCGAGAGTAGGTCGAAGCAGCACCGAAGGGCCGTACGAAGAGGTTCCGCAAGGGGCCTAGGCGGAAAGTCAGACGGTGTTGTGGACGGAATCGCAAGCGGCTCGGCGACTCTTTTGGACCGGCGCCTTTCGGGGCGCCGGTCTTTTTTCGTGCCCGGGACCCGCTCACGTAGGATCGCTCCCGTGCACGTGCCGAACCCACCCAGCATCGACCCGGGCGTCATGGCATTCGTGTGGGCGCTCCTGCTCGCGGTCTACGTCTACTTCGGCCTGCTCGCCGTCGGCGCGAGCGCCGCGTTCTCGATCGTGGTCGCACTGCTCTCGTTCGCGGCGATCTGGTTCTTCGTCCGCCTACGCGGCGAGGACCGGCGGCGCGCCTGACGATCGCCGCGCCCGCGTCCGCCGGGTCGAGCCGTTACCCCCGAGCGCGAACACGAGCATTCTCGAGAGCTCCACCCCCAGCTCGCGCTCGAGGCGCTCGCGCGCGGTCGGCGTCACGGGGTCGAGGCTTCGGCAGTGAGCCCTCAGGAGAGCGGCCCCCCGCTCCTGATCCACGGCGTCCATCCCACTTCTGGTATCGGCCCGGTACTCTGGCGCGCATGATCCCTGGCGGCAGGGATCGCGAGGTGACGGAGTCGGGGCCGCGCCGCGGCAGGCCCCGCCTCCGACGTCGTCATTCTTCGTCGACGCGGCTTCGGCGGCTGAACGGGCCGACCGGCACCCGGCGCGGCCGGGCACTCGCCGTACTGTCGCGGGTCGCGGCGTCGCGCTCGGCGGTCAGGGGCTCGTCGGCAGCCGTCGTCTCGGTCGCGGGATCGCGGCGCAGCGGCGCCCGGCTCATCGCGGCCGGACCAGCTGCAGGCGCGGTCGTCGCCACGCGGTCAGCACGGCGATCGACCACCACTTCCTCGTCGGCGGCGAGGGCCGGCACCGTGTCGAGGGACAGCCCGAGAACCGCTCCGAGCCCGAAGGCGAGGACCCCGTGCCAGAGGCCGATGCTGTGGACGACGCCCATGATGCCGAGGTTGTGGCTCCACGAAACGAGCGTCCCCTCGTGCCAGCCGTGACCGGGCTGCGTCGCCATCAAGATCCAACCGACGACGGCGAGCGTCGGCAGGAAGCCGAGCACGAAGGCGCCCGGCGAGAGCCGCAACCGGAGCCCGCTCGTCCACCCTCCGAGCGCCGGCAGCAGCGCGAGGACGAGCCCTGCCGCGGCGACGATCCCCATCTCCTCCCAGAACCGGGCCGCGGATTGCTGGCCCACCTGGGTCGCGACCCAGAGCAGAAGGCCGGCGAGGCCGACGGCGAGCGCCGTCATCAGGCCCCGTGTCGCGTCGTACAGTCCATACCTGCGCATGCCATCACCTCTCGTCGCGTTTCAGCGTTTCGATGAGAAAACGGCGAACGGCCCTCTAAGGGTGCGGTTACTCGAGAGCGAGCCGGCGCGCGTCGAAGCTCGCCGACCAGAGCTCCGCCCGGAACTCCTCGACGGTTGAGTGCATGTCGTCGGGGAACACGTGTTCGACCACCCCGACCTCGTGGTCGTTGTGGAACGGGATGTCGACGTGCTCGTGCGAGACGACGTTGACCGACATCCGGCGACACGCCGGGCAGCGAACCGCGACCCCGAGCGCACGCTCGCCCGGCGTGAGCACGAAGAAGGACGACGGCGAGACAGGGCGCGGCCGCTCTTCCGGGTAGCAGAAGAAGCTCCACGGCCACTCCCCCGCCTTGATGCGCGCCGCCGCGACCTCGGCGAGCTCGGCCGCGACCGGCTCCACGCGCGACGTCATCAGGTTGAGAAAGACGCCGCCTTCGAGACCCAGCGGCGCCCAGTCGAGCTCGTCGTGGCTGACGAGCCCGTCATGCTCGCCGCCGCACGGACATTCGAAGCGGACGCAGTAGACGACAGGATGCGCGGTGCCGGCAAGTGGCTCGATCGTTCGAAAGGCCGAAAGCGCGACACGGCTCTCCCCCACGCTCGGACACGCGAACGTGTATCGGCTCGTCAGCGCGTCGTACATGGAGAAATGGTGAACCCTGCGGCAGACGGAGACACCCCCGAACGGGTGATCGTGCAAGGGCAAAGCGGTGCCAGGCACGGCCTTCGGCCGAGCCAGGCACCAACCTAGCTCTGGTGCCCGGCACCGCTTTCGCTTTACCGCGAAGTTGTTCTGGTGCCTGGCTCCCGCGGAGCGGGTGCCTGGCACCGCTTTCGCGCCGCCGCGAAGTTGTTCTGGTGCCTGGCTCCCGCGCAGCGGGTGTCTGGCACCGCTTTCGCGCGGCCGCTCAGTACGTGATCAGCGAGTACAAGTCGTACTGCTCGAGGCGTTTGCGTCCCTCGAGGAACGAAAGCTCGATGACGAAGTTGACCCCGACCACGCGGCCGCCGAGGCTCTCGACGAGACCCGCGATCGCCTCGACCGTCCCGCCGGTGGCGAGCACGTCGTCGTGGATCACGACCCGCGCTCCGTGCGAGATCGCGTCGGCCGCTACCTCGAGCGCGTTCTCGCCGTACTCCAGCACGTAGCGGGCCGTGACCGTCTCGGGCGGCAGCTTGCCCGGACGGCGTGCCGGCACGAACCCGCACCCCGCCTCCTTCGCGATCGCCGCCCCGAGGATGAAGCCGCGCGCCTCCGCGCCGAGCACGAGATCCGGGCGGCGCACTGCCGTCCACGCCGCGAGCTCGTCCACCGCGTGCGAGAGCGCGCCGTGGTCGAGGAGAAGCGGCGTGATGTCCTTGAACCCGATGCCGGGCTCCGGGAAGTCGTCGACCTCCCGGACGAACTGCTTCAGGTCTACAACCGTCACGACCCGGCGAGTCTACGGACGTTCCGGGCGAAGAGGAGCTGCGACAGCTCCTGCGCTGCTTCCGAGAGCGCCTGTAGGTCTTCCATCCCGGCCCGCCGGCGCTCGGCGTTTCGCGACCGGAGCGCGGGTGCGACGAGCGCCTCGACGAGGCCCGACTCGCGGTCGGCGGCCGTGCGGAACGCACGCAGATGACGGGGGGCGATGCCGAAGCGCGCAAGCGTGGCGCAGGCGATTGCGACGTCGACGTCGGTCTCCAGGTACAGCCGAGGCCCGCCGTCGACGTGCGACTCGAGCAGGCCGAACTCCTCGAGCTCGCGCGCGTGCGCCGCGTCGATGCCCGCGCGGTCGCACAGCTCCTCGAGCGCGATGCCCTCCTCCGTCTCGCCGAGCGCCGCGCGGCGGCGGCGACGCTCCTTGCCCGCTCCCGCCGCGAGCTCTTCGCGGATCACGCGGAGCGGCAGGAACTCGTCGCGCTGCAGGCGGAGGATCGTCTCGAGCCGCTCGACGTCGTCCTCGCCGAACAGGCGGTAGCCGCCCTGCGTCCGCTTCGGGGTCAGCAGGCCCTGATCCTCGAGATAGCGGATCTTCGAGATGGAGATGTCCGGGAACTCGGGCTTCAGGCGCCGGCACACCGTGCCGATCGTCAAGAGCCGCTCGCGAGGGGGTGCAGTCGTCGCCATCAGTGCTGGAGGAAGGTCATCCGATACTTGCCGATCTGGATCTCGTCGCCGTCCTCGAGCTCGGCCGACTCGACCCGCTTGCGGTTGACGAAGGTGCCGTTCAGGCTGCTCTCGTCCTCGATCAGCCAGCGGTCGTTGCGCCGGACGAGCGCGGCGTGCCGGCGCGAGACGGTGACGTCGTCGAGGAAGATGCCGCAGTCGGGCGAGCGCCCGATCGTCGTGCGGTCGCCCTGCGGAGTGAAGGACTCGCCCGAGCGGCCGCCGCCCGAGCGCACGAGGAGCGCCGGCCCCTTGACCCCGACCTCCCCGAGCTGCTCCAGCAGCTCGTCGTGCTCCTCGGCTGTGAAGGACTGCGTCTGCTCTTCGCCTTCCGGCGTGTGCAGGAGCGCGCCGCACTTCGAGCAGTAGTTCGCGGCCTCCGGATTCTGGAAGCCGCACTCAGGGCAATATACGTGGCTCATTGCGAGGGCGGCGCGGCCTTCCCGGCGAGGATCTCGGTGAGAGCGGCGACGTCCACCTGCTCGAGCACGCTTCGCCCCTCCGTCTTCTGGAGGCGGGCGACGAGTTCGGCGCGCAGGATGTCGATCTTGCCGTGCAGGATCCGCCGCCGGTACGAGACCTCCTGCTCCTCGCGGGTGTACTCGTCGATGAGACGCTTCAGGTCGTCGTCGGACAACGAGGCGAGATCGGGAAGCGGTTCCACGGCAGCCTTTCGCTCGGAGGGTCAAGTGGAACTTTAGCCTTTGCCGGGGTCGAGTCTAGACCCGAGCTTTAGGCTGCTGCTTACGTTCGCGCCGCGGCCGCTTCGCCCTGCTCGATCTCCTCGATGATCGCGCGCAGCTCGGCCGCGAGCTCCTCCGACACGTCCGTGGAGCCGCCCTCCGCGTAGACGTGGATGATCGGCTCGTCGGGGTCGGGCAGCGCCTGCGCCCAGCCCCGGTCGTCGAAGACCTTGATCCCGTCGGTGAGGTCGAGGTTCCGGCCGGCCCAGCGCTCGTTCAGCAGCCGCATCACGAGGCCCTTCATCCCCCACGGGCAGGGGATCTGGTGGTGGACGAGCGTCGGCGTCGGCAGCTCGCCGACGAGCTGCGAGACGGGCCGCTGCACCGGGGCGAGGAGCTCGAGCAGGTTCGCGAGGCTCGCGACCGCGTCGTAGCCGGGCAGGAACTTCGGGAAGACGTAGCCGCCCCCCACGGCGCCCGCGAAGACGACGCCGTCCTGCGCCGCCGCCTCGCTCAACGCCTGGAGCGACGCGGGCGTCCGGACAATCTCGAAGTCCGTGTCCTCGACGAGTCGGTCGACCTGGCTCGTCACGGTGACCGGGAATGCGATCTTGCCGGTGCTGCCGTTCGCGCTCTGGCCGATCAGGCTGAGGTAGAGCAGGAGCGCCTTCTCGACGGGTACCTCGCGGGCGCGCTCGTCGATCAGGTAGAGACGCTCGCCCGCGCGGTCGAAGACGGCGCCGACGTCGGCGCTGACTGCGGACACGAGCCGCTTGGCCTGGCCGATCGAGGACTGCAGGCCGTGCTCGCCGACATTCCCTTCGCTCGGGAAGGCGTGGGCGGCGATGACCTCGACCCCGAGCGGCCCGAGGACGAGCGGCAAGACGTACGACGCCGCCGAGAATCCGTAGTCGACCACGATGCGGAAGCCGCGGCTGCGAATCGCTTCGACGTCGATCGTGCTCAGCAGGTCGCTCGCGTACCCCTCGCTCACGCGTGCCGGGTACGTGGCCCGCCCGACGTCGGCGGCGGCGACGCGTCGGATCTCGCCGCGCGTGAAGTGCTTCTCGACCTCCTTCTGCATGCTCGAGCTCATCTCGATCCCGGGCGCCTCGAAGAACTGGATGCGCACGGCCTCGGGATCGCCGGTGCTCATGCCCACGTGGAACCCGGCCGCGAACCCTTCCGCCTTGAGCAGGTGGCGCGCGACCGCGGCCGGGATCACGCGGAGGTCGGCGACCTCGACACCTGTCGAGGCGAGCCCCGAGATCATCGCGCGCTTGATCATCCGGCACGCCGCCGTGCCCTCGCGCGACGCGACGACGCGGTCGCCGCGCTTCAACGCGCTGCCGAGCGCCGAGGCGAGCCTCACCGCGATATCGGGGGTGAGATCGACGTTGACGAGGCCCGACACGCCGCTCACCCGGAAGATGCGCGTCGTCCCGCGCGACTCCCAGATCAGGCTCTCGAAGAGCTGCGAGCCGGTCTCCACCTCCTTGTACGGGTAGATCCGGACGCCCGGCATGATCACGCTCTCGGAGCCGATCGTGACCTCGTCGCCGATCGCGACGCCCTCCTGCACGCGGACGTGCGCGCGCAGGTCGCACGACCGGCCGACCACCGCGCCCTCGACGACCGTCGAGCGCCCGATCGACGTCGACGCGTCGATGACGGCCCTCGCCGTCCGCGCGCGTTCTCGCAGGGTCACGCTGGAGCCGAGGACGCTGTACGCACCGACGGTCGCGTCCGGCGCGATGCGGCAGTAGTTGCCCAGGAATGCAGGGCCCTCGAGTGCGTCGAGGTCGTACAGGTCGACGCCTTCGCCGACCCAGACGTTGCCGCGGATGCGGATGCCTGGCACGTTCAGCTGGACCTTCTCGTCGAGCGCGTCGAAGTTCGCCTGCCGGAACTGGTCGAGGTTCCCGATGTCCTGCCAGTAGCCGTCCATCACGTACCCGTACATCGGGCGCCCCATCTCGAGCAGCAGCGGGAAGAGCTCCTTCGAGAAGTCGTACGGCCGGTCGGTCGGAATGTGGCGCAGCACCTCCGGCTCGAGCACGTAGATGCCCGTGTTGATCGTGTCGCTGAAGACCTGCCCCCAGGACGGCTTCTCGAGGAAACGCTCGATACGGCCGTCGTCGTCGGTGACGACGATGCCGAACTCGAGCGGGTTCTCGACCGACTTGAGCCCGATGGTGACCGACGCCTCTTTCTCGCGGTGGAACTCGATCAGCTTCGTCAGGTCGAGATCGCAGAGCGCGTCACCCGAGATGACGAGGAAGGTGTCGTCGAGCCGGCCGGCAGCGAGGCGGACCGATCCCGCCGTGCCGAGCGGCGACTCCTCGACCGAGTAGGAGACGTCGACACCGAGCGTCTCGCCGCCGCCGAAGTACGAGCGGATTGCCTGCGGCAGGAACGCGACGGTCACGATCACGTCCTCGAACCCGTGCACCTTCAAGAGCTCGATGATGTGCTCCATGCAAGGCTTGCCCACGATGGGAACCATCGGCTTCGGCTGATTCGACGTGAGCGGGCGGAGCCGGGTGCCCTCACCGCCCGCCATGACGACGGCCTTCATCGTCGAAGCTCTCTCCGCGCGTCCCGGACGTAGAACATCGCAGCGACGACCGCGCCGACGACGCCGATCCAGAAGAGCCAGAGCGGCCAGCTCGTGCTGTCGTGCGTGACGATCCGGAAGCCGATCGCCGCGTAGAGCACCCACGTCGCGGCCTTGCCGACGACGTTCACGTCGAGGTCGATCCCGCTCGGCGCGAGCACGCGCCAGCCGGCGAGGAGAAGCAGATCACGCACGCCGATCACGACGAGCCCGATCCACGGGAGCCGTCCGTACGCGACGAGCAAGATGACCGCGGCGTCGATCATCAGGCGGTCGGCGAGCGGGTCGGCGATCTTGCCGAAGCGGGA
>DASSGL010000011.1:0-5731 GCA_035693525.1 Gaiellaceae bacterium
GGCGTGGAAGTCGAGCCCGGTGGTCTACGTCGGAGCGAGCCTTGCGTTCGTCGGCCTGTACATCGCGTGCGCCGTGCTCGTGCTGCCGCTGCCGCTGCCGCCTCTGCTCTCCGAACGGCGAAACAGAGCTTTCCGTCGGCGCGTCGGCGCATTCCTCGTCGAGGGGCACGAGCTGAGAGCGCGGCCTGTGGCCGACGAAGCCGAACTCGTGTCGATCGAGGCTGCCTGCCGCGACTGGTCCCTACGCGTCCAGGTCTGGCTGGACGAGAACGCCCGTCCCGCCGACGCAGCCGCGTTCGCGCACGCGATCGGTCCCTCGCAGGAGATCCTCGGCTCCTTCGACCGCGCCCACAACGACTTGCGTCTGAAGCTCTCCTGGCAGCTCGACGTGCTGCGCGAGCTGCCGCGAGAGACCTGAGCTCCCGCCTACCCGGCGTGTGCGACGATCCAGCCCAGGAGCACCGCCAGCGACGCGACGGCGACAGAGCGCGTAAGGGTCGAGCGGTACTGCGAGACGTAGGCGGCGGCGCCGCCGACCTCCCTGTGGGTGAAACGGAGCGGAACCCCGACATACGAACGGTGCTGCCATCCGAGGAGCAACGGCATGACGACGACGAAGCGATCAGCCCATGCCACCCGCACCGAGTACACGCCGGCGCTCACGACCATGATCACCGCATAGCCGAGCAGCGTGACGAGCATCACCAGCGAGTCCCCGAGGAGGCTCGCGAGGTTGCGCATGAGCGGCCATGCACGCTTCGTTGCGAAGACGCCGGCACTGCGGGAGGCGGCACGCACGCTCCGCTTCGCGCTCGCGATGCTCGAAGTGGCGACCGCCGCTTTCGGCCAGTGCATATGTCGACGATCCCACTCGTGGAGCACGACCAAACGCCGCCTCTCGCCCTTGTTCGTCGAGCTCAACCGCAGAGCCGCAGCCAGCTTACCGTCTCTACCGCGACGCTCGCCGGCACGACGTGGGGCCCCTCGAACTCCCGATAGGTCACGTCGTATCCCTCTGCGCGGAGCCTCGGGACGATCTGCGCGCTCGTCTTCTCGATCGGGATCACGTGATCGGCGCTTCCGTGCGAGATGAACACCCGGGGCTTGCCGCGCCGGGTGAGAGTGTGCGCAAATCCGGGTGAGAACGCGGCGATCGCGCCGAAGAGGTCACCGTTCGTGAGACCGAGCGAGAGCGCGTACGACGCGCCGTCGGAGAAGCCCGAGATGAACACCCGCTGCGGGTCGATCCTGTAGCGGCGGAACACGTCGGCCAGCAGCTCGTCGATCGCGGCCGCATCCGCTCCGAAGCCTCCGTAGACGAGATCCCACGTCTCGCGCTCCGATTTCGGCGCGAGCAGGATCAGTCGGGCATCGTCGGCAAGCGGAAGAAGCTCCTTGAAGGCCCGCTCCGCCGCAGCGTTCGCGGGGTGGAGCGCGACCACGAGCGCATTCGGCGAGCGGCCGTCGTACGCGGGCGGAACGTACAGCTCCGCACCGTGTGGAAGCGCGCTGCGGCCTGCCGGTGCACCGACTCCCGGCTTCGGCTCCCGCGGGCGCGCGGTCAGCACACCTGGGTCAGGCATGGTCGAGCGGATGCTCTTCCGGCACCCAGCCGAACGGGTTGGAGGTGTCGAACCGCGCGTTCGCGGGCGGGGAGACGGCGACGACCGTCGCGAACGGCACATCCGACCGCACCGCGGCGACGATCAGGCGCGCGAGATCGGCGGGCCCGCACCAGACGCTCCGAAACCGTTCGTCTCCGCCGAGCCGGGGATCGTCGGCGGTCACGACACCGCCGAGTCGCAGGCAGGCGACCCCCAGCCCGTATGTATCTGCGTGGAATCGTCCGAGCGCCTCGCCGAAGAGCTTCGTGCACGCGTACACGGAGACCGGGCGCGGCGGAGCGTCGGGCGAGACCGTCCCGTCGATCGGGTAGCCGTCGATCGTCTGGATGGTGCTCGCGAAGACGAAGCGAGGCACGCCTGCCCGGACGGCGGCCTCGAACGTCGCCCAGACCCCGTCGAGGTTCCGAGGCAGCAGCACCGAGCGGAAGTCCGCCTCGGCGGGTTGGGCCGCGAGGTGGACGATCGCTCTCACTCCGTCGCACGCCTGCGCGACGGCGGGGACGTCGCGGATGTCCGTCTGGAGCACTTCGTCGTCACCGTCGGGTCGCTGCGATTCGAGGTCGAGCCTTCGCAGCCGGAACTCGGCGCGGAGCGTCGGCGTGATCAGGCCGGCCACTCGTCCTGCGGAACCGGTCAGCAGCACGCTCTCGCGAGGCGAAGCCAAGCGGGGATTATCGTCGGAACCCGATACCCTGGCCGCGATGAACGAGCGTTTCGAGGAGCTTCGGCGGACTCTCGGCGAGATCCACGACGTCGAGAAGGCGGCCGCCGTCCTCTCGTGGGACGAGGAGACGAAGATGCCGCCGAGCGGCGCGGAGGCGCGCGCGGAGCAGCGCGCGACGCTGAACCGGCTTGCGCACGAGCGGCACGTCTCGCCCGAGCTCGGGGCGCTGCTCGAGGAGCTGCGTCCGTTCGAGGAGGAGCACGATCCCGACTCGTTCGAGGCGAGCCTGATCCGCGTCGCCCGCCGCGACTACGAGAAGGCCGTGCGGGTGCCACCCGAGCTCCGAGCCGAGCTGACGCGTGCGGGCTCGCTGGGCTATCAAGCGTGGCTTCGGGCACGCGAGCAGGAGGACTACTCGATCATGCTTCCGCACCTCGAGCGGAACCTCGAGCTGCGGCGCCGCTACGTCGACTGCTTCGACCCCGACGGCGATCCGTACGACGTCGTCCTGGACGACTACGAGCCGGGGATGAAGACGGCCGAGGTCGAGGCCATCTTCGACAAGCTCAAGGCGGCGTTGCTGCCGATGATGGAGGCCGTCGCCGAATCGGATCCCGTCGACGACTCGTGCCTCAGCGGCCGCTTCCCGCGCTCGGCGCAGCGTCGCTTTGCGCTCGACGTGCTGGAGCGATGGGGGATGGACCGCGCTGCCTGGCGGCTCGACAAGACCGTCCATCCGTTCGCGACGTCGTTCACGCAGACCGACATCCGCTTGACGACGAACTTTCACGAGGACTCGCTGCACGGGATCTTGTCGTGCATGCACGAGTTCGGGCACGGCATCTACGAGCGCCAGATCGACCCCGCCTACACGCGCACCGCGCTCGCGCAGGGGGTCTCGTCCGCGTTTCACGAGTCGCAGAGCCGGATGTGGGAGAACCTCGTCGGCCGCAGCATCTCGACATGGCGCTTCTTCTATCCGAAGCTTCAGGAGGTGTTCCCGGACGAGTTCGGGCACGTCCAGCTCGAGACGTTCCATCGCGCGCTCAACAAGGTGCAGCCGTCGTACCGGCGCGTCGACGCCGACGAGGTCACCTACTGTCTGCACATCATCCTCCGCTTCGAGCTCGAGCGCGGGATGCTCTCAGGCCAGATCCCGCTGCCTGATCTCCCCGAGGCGTTCGACGAGAAGATGCGCGAATACCTCGGCCTTCAGCCGCCCGACGTCGTCGTCGGAGTGCT
This sequence comes from Gaiellaceae bacterium, assembly GCA_035693525.1. Lineage (GTDB taxonomy): Bacteria > Actinomycetota > Thermoleophilia > Gaiellales > Gaiellaceae > Palsa-739. The sequence continues at coordinate 3,532 of DASSGL010000011.1, forward strand.
GCAGGACGTTCACTGGTCGGACATGAGCATGGGCTACTTCCCGACCTACGCGCTCGGCAACGTCATCTCGCTCCAGCTCTGGGAGCGCGTGGAGGCCGATCTCGGCGACCTCGACGAGCAATTCGAGCGCGGCGATTTCGGACAACTGCGGGAGTGGCTCGGAGAGCACGTGCATCGCCACGGCCGGGCGTTCACGCCGCAGAAGCTGCTCCAGCGCGCCGTCGGCTCGGCCATGGACCCGGCCCCGTATCTCCGCTACCTCGAGCGCAAGCTCGGCGAGCTCGTCGGCGCGGCGTCTCCCGCCTAGAGGCAGTCGCAGATGCTCTCGCCGAGCCGGCTGCGCTCGAGGCCGAGGCCGCAGCGGGCGCACGTCGGCGGCAGGATCCGGGCCTTGACGAGGAGCGCCCGCAACAGCGTCGCCCACAGGAAGAGGTAGCCGAGGACGAAATGCCCGCTCATGCCCGGTTCTATCGGTCGGAGGGCCTCAGCGGATTAGCCAAACGAGCCGGCGAGCGCCGGGCGCGACGCCGGCCGAGTGCGAAGTCCTCGCTCGCGCCCAACTAGCTCCGCTAAGATCGCGTCGTGAGCTGGCTGTACATCGCCCTGCTCGCACTGGCCGTCGCCGTCGTGATCGGCGCAGAGTGGCCGCGGCTCGGTGCTCGGCTCGACAAGCGGGTCGGTGCGGACGCACGGCGTCGTCGCGAGCGCGCGAAGCGCAAGGCGTCGCTGCGGGTCGTGCACTCCACGGACGCCGACGACTTCGCCGCGAGCGTCGAGCGCGACCTGGCGAACCTGCCGACGACCGAGGACGAGTCCCGCCGGAAGTGACTAGGGAACGCTGAGCGTGGCCGAGAAGGTCCGCGTGTTGGGCAGGATTCGCCCGACGTCCTCCATGTTCTTCGCCTCCTGATTGTCGGAGGCCGTCAGCGACACGCGGTGCTGCCCGGCGGCGACGCGGTGTAGCGTGAGAACGCCGCGGTCGTAGGTGAAGCGGGCGGTCCGCCCGTCGACCCTTGCCTTCACCGAGCCGAGGTCGACGCCCGAGCCGGAGTCCGTCAAGGCGAGGCGGATCTCGCCGCGTCTGTTCGGAAGGGCTCGAATCCTCGGCGGCGTCGTGTCGTTCACCCAGACACGGAAGGTGAACTTGCCGGGCTTGCCTCCGGCGGGCGTGTCGAAGACGAAGTCGTACGCTCCCGGCAGCGCGAGGACCGCTCCCACGACCGGTTCGACGCGTCCGAACCCGGAGTACGGGTTGAGGTTCACGGGCAACCCGGTGTAGCCGAGGAGCCGGTTCTCATCTCCGGCGAGGACGAGTCGCGGCGAGACGCGGACGCCGCGAGCATGGCTCACGAGGACGGCTCCGAAGTTCGCGGCGGGCTTCTTGAGCACGAACCGGAAGACTTGCTCCGGGCCCGAGAGGTCGGTCTGGACTCCGGTCTTGCAGTTGCACGCGAGGCCGCCTTCGGGATAGCGATAGCTCGAGACGCGCGACGGCTTCCCGGCGGTGTTGCCGCCGTAGAGCCCTGGGCCGCGGATCGTGGCGTGCTTCTCGCGCCCGAGGAGCGGAACCTCGACGTGGAACCAGTAGGGGATTCGTCGAACGTCCGCGCCACGGGTCAGCTCGATGAACCCCGTGGCGTCGCCCTCGGCCGCCGCGGCGTCGACCGTGAGCGAGACGTCGAGCGTCGAGCCTGCCGCGACAGTGGCCGACGAGAGCGAGAGGGCGGCGCCGCGCGGCGTCGACTGCGCGGCGATCGACGCCGTCCACGGTGCGGGGCCACCGCCGGCGTCGGTCAGCGCGATCGACTGCGACGCATGCGCGCCGCGCTTCACGAGCCCGAACGAGAGGCTCGTCGGATCGGTGAAGAGCAGCGGGTTGTCGGCGCGCACGAGGTCGATGCGGCCGCCGCCTTCTCGGATCGCGGGAACCTCGCCGGTCGACCCGGCGAGATGCACGGGATCGCCCGTCGACTCGAGCGCGGACTTGATCTGCTGAACCGTCCAGCTCGGGTGTCGCTCGCGCAGGACGGCCGCTGCGCCGGCGACGTGCGGCGAAGCCATGCTCGTTCCGCTCCAGCCCGGGTCCGACCAGTCGTTTCCGGGCAGTGAGGAGAGGATGTCGACGCCGGGAGCGGTCACGTCCGGCTTCATCTGGAGGGAGATCGGCGTCGGCCCGCTCGACGAGAAGCCGGCGATGACG
>DASSGL010000012.1:0-6002 GCA_035693525.1 Gaiellaceae bacterium
GTTCGCGGCGAACGCGGTGACGGCCTGCGAGATGCCGCGATGCGTGACCGGGATGCCCGCCGACTCCGGCACCGCGGCGATCGACGAGACCCCGGGCACGAGCTCGAACGGCACGCCCGCACGCACGAGCGCGAGCGCCTCGTCCCCGCCCCGGCCGAACACGAACGGGTCGCCGCCCTTCAACCGGACGACCCGGCGCCCCCGCCTGCCGTGTGCGACGAGTAGATGATTGATGTCGTCCTGCGTCAACCCGTCGCGCGAGATGCGGCGCGAGCGGATCGGAGCCTCGTCGACGATCTGCGGCGCAACGAGCCGGTCGTACACGAGCACCTCGGCGGCGCGGACGCGCGCGAGCCCGCGTACCGTGATCAGCTCCGGGTCGCCCGGGCCGGCGCCCACGAGCGAGACCGTCACGACAGTGCCTTCGCAACGCGCTCGCGGAAGTAGTCGCGCCGCTCCTCGTAGGTGTGGAGGTTCTGCTTCACCCACGGGCGGATCCGCCGTAGCTCGTGGGCAAGCTGCTCGTGCTCGAAGCCGACCTGTCCGGCGAATGTGTCGCGCAGCCACTGCGCGAGCGCAGGCGACGCGCCGCCCGTCGAGACCGCAACCGTGATCGGGCCGCGCCGGTGGAGCGCCGGCAGGATGAACGAGCAGAGCTCGGGAACGTCGGCGACGTTGCAGAAGATCTTGCGCTCGTCCGCGTCCGCGAAGACTCGCCGGTTCAATGCGTCGTCCCCGGTCGCTGCCACCACGAGCCAGACGCTGTCGAGATCGGAGGCTCGATATGCGTCCGGCGCCACCCGCGTCACGGTCGCGCCCGCGGCCGAGAGCCCTTCGACCTTCTCCTGCGCCATGGCGCCGGCGCCGACGACGAGGCACGCGCGACTGCGGAGATCGAGGCAGGCGACGTAGTGCTCAGACACCGACGGAGTGAACGCGCGCGCCGGCGCGGTCGAGGCGGACGGAGAGCTCGAGCCCGTCGACGCCGATCGTGACGAGGAACGCGCCGGGGCCCGTGGACTGCACCTTCACCTGCTCGAGCGTCTTGCCTTCGAGCGCGGAGAGCGCCTCCGTCACCTCGGCGGCGCTCTCGGAGAGCGCGCGACCAGCGGGAAGCCGGCGATACGTCTTCAGCGCCGCCTGCTCGCCCTCGGGCCCGTAGATGCTGCGGATCCGGCCGCTCGAGAGCCCGAGCTCGATCAGCTCCTCGAGCGCCTGCGCCTCGTCGTCGTCGAGCTCGCCGCCCTGTACCGCGGCGACGAGATCGGCGAGCCGCCCGCGCCGCTCCCCGTCGTGGACGAGTGCCAGCACGGCCTGCGCCTCGCCGAGCGCGACCTCTGCCGCCTCTCCTCGCAACGCGATCCATGACCCGCGTCCTTGCCGAGGATCGCATGGAGCTCGTGCTCGAAGCCGCCGTGCTCGATCGAGCAGTGCATGCCGCACTCCTTCGGCGCGTTCGTCTCCCACCACCAGCGCCCGGCTCGGTCGTCCTCGCCCTCCGCGATCGCGCGCGTGCAGGGCGCGCAGCCGATCGACGTGTAGCCCTTCGCGTAGAGCGCGTGCACCGGCACCTCGTGCTCGCGCAGGTAGTCCCACACCTCGCGCTTCGTCCACTCGGCGAGCGGGTTGAGCTTGACGATCGCTCCGTGGTCGTGGTCGATCTCGACCTTCCGGATGTTCGTGCGCGTCGCCCACTGGTCGCGCCGGAGGCCGGTCACCCACGCGTCGAGCCCGTCGAGATGCTTCGTCAACGGCTGCACCTTGCGCACGTTGCAGCAGAGGAGGCGGTTCTCGACCGACTCCTTCATGAGGTCGAGACCCTTGCGCGAGACCATCCGCGCGACCTGACCCGGATCGGGCTGAAGCACGTCGAGGTTGAGCCCGGGGTAGCGAGCGCGGAGCGCCGAGATCAGCTCGTGCGTCTCTTCCGGCAGTCGGCCGGTGTCGACCGTGAAGACGCGCACGGCCGGATCGATGCCGAACGCCATGTCGATGAGCGCGACGTCGTCGGCCTGGAAGGCGGCCGAGATCGCGATGCGCGGACTGAACTCGTCGAGCGCCCATTCGAGAAGCGCCTGCGGCTCCTCGCCCTCGAACTGCACCGACAGCTCGCCGGCTTCGAGCTCGTCCAACAGCTCGAACGTACTCATGCCGCTACCTCCTCTCGCACTCGCTTCTTCGCCGGCTCGAGGCCCGCGAGGGCGCCGAGCTCGTCGTCGGACAGGCGGCGCTGGAACGCCGTGAACGTCTCGCTTTCGCCGCGGCCTGCGAGCCAGCCTCGCACGAGCCCTTCCACCGCGGGCTCGAGCCGATCGCTCGGCACACGCCGGAAGAGCGAGCCGCCGATCTGCGGCTCCGGACCGAGCGAGCCGCGCGTGAAGATGTCGTAGGCCGCGATGCGGTTCCCGTCGGCATCCTTGCCTGTCGTCGCCTGGAAGCCGAGGTCTCCGACCCAGTGCTGTGCGCAGGCGTGCGGGCAGCCGTCGAGATGGAGCCGCAGCTCGGCCACGTGGTCGCCGAACGTCGCCTCGAGGTGGCCGACCAGCTCGCGAAGCCGCTCCTTCGTCTCGCCCACGGAGAAGTTGCAGTGCGGCTCGCCGGTGCACGCGATCGAGCTCGCCCAGATCTCGTTCGTCTCGAGCGGCAGCCCGAGCGTGTCGAGCGCGGCGAGCACCTCGTCGATGCGCTCGTTCGGGACCCCGGTGAGGACGAGATTTTGCTGCCGCGTGACGCGGAGATCGCCGCCGAAGGATTCGACGAGATCCGCCACGGCGATCAGCTGGTCGCCCGACGTCAGGCCGAGCCGCACCGGCACGCCGACGTACGAGAGCCCGTCCTGCTTCTGTGCGTGGACGCCGACGTGAGCGGAGGGCTGCACGTCGATGGGCGGCAACTCATACCGCTCGAGCGTGCGCCCGAGCTTCGCCTCGACCCGCTCGAGCAGCCCCTCGGCGCCGATGTCGTCGACCATGAACTTGAGCCGCGCCTTCACGCGCGACATGCGGTACTTCAGGTCCTCGCTCCAAACCGTGGTGACTGCGCCGAGGATCTCGTTCGCCTGCTCTTTCGGCACGAACACGCCGAGATCGCGCGCGATCCGGGGGACCGACGAGAGACCGCCGCCGACCTGCACGGCGTACCCCTCACGCCCGTCGTGCACGAGGCCGACGAGCGAGACGCAATTGATCTCCGGCGCGTTGCAGCGGTCGGCGCAGCTCGCGATCGAATACTTGTGCTTGCGCGGGAGGTTCGCCCACGCCGGGTTGCCGTAGAACTCGGCGGTCGCGCCCTCGACGACCGGCGTCGAGTCGAAGAGCTCGTCGGCGGCGAGCCCGGAGACGGGGCAGCCGGTGATGTTGCGCACGGTGTCGCCGCAACCCCCGGCACTCGTGATGCCTGCCGCCTCGAGGTCGGCGAAGACGCCGGGGAGCGACGCGAGCTCGAGCCAGTGCAGCTGGATGCACTGCCGCGTCGTCAGCTCGGCGTCGCCGCGGCCGTAGCGGTTCGAGACCTCGCCGATCGCACGCAGCTTCGCCGGCGAGACGATCCCGCCCGGGATCTTGACCCGCAGCATGAACGTCCCGATCTTCGGCTTGTCGTGATAGAGGCCCCACCACTGGAGCCTGACCACGTCTTCCTCGGGCATTCGCTCGTAGCCCGCGGCGATGAGGGCCGGGAGCTCGTCCCGGATTCCGAGCGGCGGCTTGTCGCGCTTGATGCGCTCGACCGAGTTGCGCTCGTAGACGGACTCCCACGTCGGCTGGGCGGCCACGGCGGGAGGCTAGTCGGCGTTACTTCACTTTGGAAAGCGATTTCTGCCGCGTTGTGCGGTTTACTTCATTTTGGAAAGCGAGGGCGCTGCGAGGACGAGCCGGTCCCGGTGGACGGCCTCCACCCGGGTCGGCTGCCCGAGCAGCTCGGCCGCGTCGACCGAAGCGATGCCGCGGGCGAACACCTGCCCGTCGGGGTCGACGAGCTCCACCCCGTCGCCTGCGCGGAAGCCGCCGTCGGCGGCGGTGACCCCGACCGCGAGCAGGCTCGCGCCCTGGTCGACGACGGCTTTGCGCGCCCCGGCGTCGACGTGGATCCGCCCGGCGACGCGCTTCCCGTGAAGCAGCCAGAGCTTGAAGGCCGGCGCAGCCTCGGCGGCGGGGAAGCGCGTGCCGAGCGCGCGCCCGGCGAGAGCGCCGGGGAGGATGCCGTCGGCCGTGCCGTCGGCGATCAGCGTCGGGATTCCCGCGCCGGCGGCGAGCTCGGCGGCGGCGACCTTGCTCTCCATGCCGCCGCGGCCGAGCGGGCTTCCGGGGCCGAGCTCGACGTTGCGCGCCGCGGCGCCGTCCTCGATCAGCACGCCCTCGCGCAGCACGCCGGGCACGGAGGTGAGCAGCACGAGCAGGCGCGCCCGAACGAGCACCGCCACCTGGGCGGCAAGCGCGTCGTTGTCGCCGAAGCTGATCTCGTCGGTCGCAGTCGCGTCGTTCTCGTTCACGACCGGCACGGCGCCGAGCGCAAAGAGAGCACCGAGCGCGTTCCGCACGTTGACGTAGGCGCGTCGCTCGGCGATCTCGGCGCTCGTGAGCAGGATCTGGGCCGTCTCGAGCCGGTGCGGTGCGAGCGCGTCCTGCCATGCGCGCTGCAGCGCCGCCTGGCCCAGTGCCGACGCCGCCTGGAGCCGCGGCAGGCTGCCCGGGCGCCGGGTTGCCGCGAGGCGGCGCAGCCCGAGCGCGATCGCGCCGGAGGAGACGACGCATACCGGCGTACCAGCCTCGACGATCGCGGCGATCTCGGCCGAGCGCGCACGGAGGAGCGCACGACGCGGGCGGCCGCGTTCGTCGACGACGAGGCTCGAGCCGAGCTTGACGACGAGCGGCCGCTTCACCGCGTCTGCGTCCCGTCGCCGACGACGCGGTACTGCCGGAGGTAGAGGTCGCGGTACGTGACCGGGCCGCGCGGGCCGGGCACGCGGTCGACGTTGATGCCGGTCTCGGGCGACCCGGTGAGCGCGAAGCCGTCCGTGAACCGGGTGGTCGCGTTCCAGAAGGCGGCGGTGCCACGGTAGGTGTCGAGAAAGCGTGAAGCCGCGTCGGCGTCCTCGGTCACGATCGCGGCCGCGAGCCCCGACGTCTCGCTGTTCGCGAGCGCCACGGCCTCGTCGAGCGAGTCGACGGTGAGCACGGTGACGGAGGCGATTCGCTCGGCGTCGTTCGCCCATTCGTGGCCGACGCGCTCTGGCTCGCGCACCTCGATGCCGAGCCGGGAGAGCGTGACCTCGAGGCCCGCGCGAAGCGGCTCCGCCGCGCGGTCGACGAGGAGCAGGTTGAGCCTGTTGCAGACACCGAGCCGGTCGAGGCTCGCTGCGACCAGGGCTTCCGCCTTTGCCGGGTCGGCTGCGGCGCCGATGTAGAGGACGCCGCCGCCTTCGGCATGGGCGAGAGTGCGCACGCCGTTGGTCGCAGCCTCGCGCGCGAGCGCGGCCGTCGTCTCGCCGCTGCCGCGCAGGATCACGAGCGGCAGGACGTGCGGCAGCGACACGAGGATCCGTGCGCCCTCGCGGTCCGGCGAGCGCGCGAGGCCCACGGCGGACGGCGGCAGCCCGGCATCTGCGAGCGCCGGCCGAAGGACCTCGTCGACGAGCACGGTCACGGTGCGAAGCGCGGCGCCGCCGGTGCGAAGCACCGCCGCGTTGAGCGACTTGAGGAGCTGGCCGGCGACATCGAGGGCGACGTTCGGCCGTGCCTCGAAGTTCGCGCCGACAGCGCCGATCGGGATCCGCCGCACGGAGACGCGAAGGCCGTTGTCGAGCTGCCAATCGTCCTCCTCGCGCTCGAGCGGGGGGAGCGTCGCGAGCTGGGCGAGCTGCTCGGCGAGCCCGTCGATGCGCCGGTCGTCGAGGCGAAGCCGGTCGAGCGAGCCCTCGTCGAGACCTGCGGCGTTCTCGACGTCCACGGCGTTCGCCTCCGCGATCGCGACACGTCGGGCGTCGACGAAGTCGGCCGCGCGCT
>DASSGL010000013.1:0-6059 GCA_035693525.1 Gaiellaceae bacterium
CTGGAACGTGTTCCCGCAGGAGCACGTCACGGTCGCGACGACGTACTCGGGATGGATGTCGGCCTTCATGCGGCCAGGATAGCAGCGGCCTGTTTTGCGGCCACGTTGCCGCCCGAGACGACCGCGACCGCCGTCTCACCGGCCGCGACGCCGACCTTCCCGGACAGGAGCGCCGCCGCCGACGCCGCGGCGCCGAGCTCTGCGGCGAGCTTCGTGCGCGCGTAGAGCCAGCGGAGCGCCTCGAAGAGCTCGTCCTCCGATACGAGGACGGACTCGACGCCGAGCTCCAGGCAGATCCGGATGCACGTCTCTCCGGCGTACGGCGCGCTGAGCGCATCCGCGGCGCTCGCCGGCACGACCGGGACCGAGTGACCCGCCGCGAGCCCGTCGTGGAGTGCCGTCGAGCGCTCGGGCTCGACCGCGATCACTCGGGCCGTGGGCCGCCTCGCCTTGACCGCGGTCGCGATGCCGCTGACGAGCCCGCCCCCGCCGACCGGCACGACCACGACGTCGGCGGCGGGGCAGTCCTCGAGGATCTCGAGCCCGACGGTCCCCTGCCCCGCGATCACGGCGTCGTCGTCGAACGGGTGCACGAGCGTGCGACCCGTCTCGGCGTGCAGCTCCCCGAGGCGCGCGAACGCCTCGGTGGGATCGGCTGCCTCCTGGTCGACGGCGGCACCGTAGCCGAGCGTCGCCGCCACCTTCGCAGCGTCGGCTCCGTGCCACATGACGATGAGAGCGTCGAGCCCGGCCTCGCGTGCCGCCCACGCGACCGCCTGCGCGTGGTTTCCGGCCGAGATCGAGATGACGCCGTTCGAACGCTCGTCGGCCGTGAGCTCCTCGAGCCGGTTGAGCGCACCGCGCACCTTGAACGATCCCGTGCGCTGGAAGAGCTCTTGCTTCAGCAGCGCGTCCGCGCCGGCGATCTCCGAGAGCGTGTGCGACCGATCGAGCGGCGTGCGGTGGACGCGCCCCGCGATCGTGCGCGAGGCGCGCTCGACGTCCTCGATCGAGATCACGCGGGAGAGACTACGCGCGCAGGACGCGTGAGCCGCACCGTGAACGCCGTCCGCTCGCCCGGCACGCTCTCCACGGAGACCGTGCCGCCCATCGCCGTCGTCAGCTCCTTCACGATCGCGAGCCCGAGGCCGGTGCCGACAGGCCGCTCGCGTCCGTACCGCTCGTGCAGGTAGAAGCGCTCGAACGCATGCACGCGGTCGTCGTCCTCGAGACCGGGGCCGGTGTCCTCGACACGCAGCTCGCCCGGCGCGGTGACCACGCGCACCTCGCCGCCGGGCGGCGTCAGGCGGAGCGCGTTCTCGACGAGGTTCGAGACGACCTGCAGGACGCGATCGGCATCGGCGATCGCGGGCGCGGAGCCGTCGGAGACCGTACGGAGCGTGACGCCGAACGCCTCGGCCTGCTGCTCGTACCGCCGAGCCGCGTCTTCTGCGACCTCGGCCAGGTCGATCTCCGTCGGGTGCACGCTGAAGTCGGTGCGATTCATCCGGGCGAGGTCGAGCAGGTCGCGCACGAGGCGCTCGAGGCGCGCCGCCTCGACCGCGATGGTCGCGGAGGCCTCCTCCGGCTCGATTGCGCCGTCCTCCAACGCCTCGGCGTAGCCGCGGATCGCGGTGAGCGGCGTCTTCAGCTCGTGACTGACCGAGAGCAGGAAGTTGCGCTCGGCCTCGCGCGCGCGGGAAAGCTGCGTCGCGAGGTCGTTGAACGACGTCGCGAGCGTCACGAGCTCGGTCGCGCCTTCGGCCGGCACCGGCGCCGGCTCGCTGCCGCGGGCGAGGCTCCGCGCCGCGCCGGCGACCCTGCCGACGGGGCGTGCTATCCGGCGCGCGACGAGAAACGACGCGATCGCAGCGAGCACGATGGCGGCCGCCCCGGCAACGAGGAGGCTGTACAGGTACGGCGTCCAGCGAGCGCGGGTGACGCTCTTCGGCCGGAGCAGCACGAGCGGCTTGCCGCTCACGATTCGCGCCGCGAAGAACTCGTCGACTCCGTTGATCTTGACCGAGCCGTCGGCAGGCCTCCCGTGTGCGAGCTTGTCCTTCGCACTCTGCGGAAGCACCTCGATGTGCGTCAGCGGCTCGATGTGCTGCTTGTGGAAGTACGGCTCGAGCCACGGCAGGTTCGTCAACGGCGAGATCGTGGACTTGACGTCCTGACTGCGCGCGACGAGGTCGGCCTGGTGCGAGACGTCGCGCAGCGTCGCCCGGTCGACCGCGCGCCGTGTGAGCACGAGCCCGACCGCCACCGTCAGGCCGATGCAGAGCGCAACGGTCAGCGCGATCGCCCCGAAGAGGCGCGTGCGGAGACCGTTCATGCGACCGGTGCGAGCTTGTACCCGGCGCCGCGGACCGTGCGGATCGTCGTCGGGTCGCCGAGCTTGCGCCGAAGCTGTGCGACGTGCACGTCGACGGTTCGCGTACCGCCCGGATAGGTCATGCCCCACACGATGTCGAGGAGCTTCTCGCGTGAGAGCACGATTCCCGGATGCTCGAGGAAGCATGCGAGGAGGTCGAACTCCTTGCTCGTCAGCTCGATCTGCTCACCGCCGACCGTCACGTCGCGCGAGTCGCGCCGGAGCACGATCCCGTTCGCCGTCAGAAGCGCGTCCTCGCCGCGCTGGTCGACACGGCGCAGGATCGCCTTGATTCGCGCGGCGAGCTCCCGCGGGGAGAAGGGCTTGGCGACGTAGTCGTCGGCTCCGAGCTCGAGCCCGGCGACGCGGTCCGGCTCCTCGTCCCGGGCGGTCAGCATCAGGATCGGCACCTTCGACTGGGCGCGGATGCGGCGGCAGACCTCGAACCCGTCGATCCCGGGGAGGCCGATGTCGAGGACGACGAGCCGCACCGGGTGCCTGCGCAGCTCGGCGACCGCCTCCTCGCCCGAGCGCAGCCAGACCACGCGCCACCCATCCTGCTGCTCGAGGTACGCCTTGACGAGACGACCGATCGAGTCGTCGTCCTCGACGAGGAGTAAGACGCCCCCAGTCGCCTTCGCGTTCATGGATCTACATATTTAGCCGCCGGAGCCCTCCACCTGCACGATCTCGGCCGGAAGGTTGGCCTGGTGGTAGACGACGACGCGGAGCTTCTTGCGGAGGAGGGCGACGTTGGAGTAGCGAGGGTTGCCCTGAACGCGGGCCGTCGGCGAGACGTCGAGGGTGACGGTCGTCCCGTCTCCCTCCCGAAGCGTGAGGGTCGTACCACTGACACCTGTGATGGTTCCGCGGTCGATCCGCCAGTCCTGCACCCCGCTCGCCGACTGGACGAGGACCTCGGCGCGGATCATGCGATTGCCGAAGAACTGGTTGATGATCGCCTTCGGCAGCGCGAAGCCGCTCTGCGCGAGCCAGAAGAAGCTGTTGACCGCGATGAGCGCAACCGCGAGCACGACGAAACGGCGCCTGGTCACGAGCCTATTGTCACCCGATTCCATGTTCGCGAGGTAATACGCAGGTAAAAGGTGCCGGGCTCGTGCATGCGGCGCGCGCCCGGCACCGCGGCTCATTTCGCCGACGGCGGCTCGCGGTCGCCGATGTGGTTCGCGGGCGTCGCCTCGACCTGCGCGAGCGCTGCGCCCTTCGGCGCGCGGATCCTGACGACGATCCGGTCGCCCACGACGAGCTTCGTCGCATCGATGACCGTCGGCACCTTGCCCTGCCAGAGCAGGAAGATCGTTGTGGTCCCGTACGCGAACGACTGGTCGGTCGACGAGCCGACGAGCAGTCGCAGTGCACGTGCGTTGCCGCCGGTGACATGGACGGAGACCGTGCCCGTCCCGACCGAAGCGAGCGTGCCGCGGAAGAGGTACAGCGGCTGCTTCGGCTTGAAGAGCTGCGTTCCGTGGTCGCCGACGAGAGCTGCAGGCTGCTGCTCGATCTGCCCGAGCGTGGCGTGTCGAGGTGCCCGGACGTGGACCCAGACGAAGTCGCCGGCCGCGAGGTCGCCCGCTTGCACGATCGTCGGGACTCCGTGCGACCACCTGAGGAACTCGGTCGTCGTGCCGTACGCGAACGTCTGTGTGATCGGAGCGCCGAGCATCGCCCGCAGCGCGAGCCGGTTGCCGCTCTGGACGTTGATCGACACGCCGCCGTTCGACGGCGTCGTCGTCAGCTGCCCGAGGAACGAGTAGCGAACGTTGCCGTGCCACGCGGACTTCGCGTTACCGGCGCTTGCAGCACCGACACAGAGAAGCGCGGCGATGACCGTGAGTGAGGCGAGTGTCGTGCGCATCGGTTGACCTCCCAGACGAAGAAGCTGATGCGCTGACTGTTTCCTGCCGCGGTCAGGCGCCCGTTCGGCCCGCGTAAATCGGTCGTAAATCAGGTGAGGGTGTACTCGGGGCCCGAGCCGCCCTCGGGCGGCGTGAGCCGGCCGCCCTTCGCCGTGATCGCGCCGCACTGCACGCAGTTCGAGGGTGCGAGGTTCACCGTCACCGTCCCGTCGCCGCCTTCGGTGCCGATCTCGTACACCTGCGCGGGGCACATGTTCACCCACAGCTCGGCGACGTCTTTCGTCACCTTGCGCTCCACGCGGATGTGATTCGGCTGGTCGTCGCGCGTCTTGTTGCCCGACAGGAACACGGACGAGAGCTTGTCGAAGGTGAGCGTGCCGTCCGGTGACGGATACCGCGACGCCCGGTCGGTACGGAGCAGCGGCTGGTCGGCATCCGGCTCGGCGTGCAGCTTGCCGAGGTCGAGCCTCCCTTTCGAGACCGTCATCGCGCTCGCGAGCGCGCCGCCGATGAAGAAGCCGCGTCCGAATACCTGCCGCATGTCGCGCACTTCGTAGAGATCGCGCGAGATGAAGCTCTCCTCGACGGCATCGTCGTAGGACGCGAGAGCCGTCGCGGGCGTCGCACCGCGGCGGAGCGACGCGAACGCAGACTCGGCGGCGAGACGGCCGGACTCGATCGCGTAGTGCACGCCCTTGAGCCGCGGGATGTTGACCATGCCGATCCCGTCGCCGCAGAGGAGAAGACCCGGCGCGTGAAGCCGCTTCGGCAAGGAGTACCAGCCGCCGCTCGGAATCGTCTTCGCGCCCCAGCCGATCCGCTCGCCGCCGGCGAGGAGCTTGCGGATCTTCGGGTGGGTCTTCAGCTCCTGCAGTAGGTCGTGCCCCGAGAGCTCGACGTCGCGGTAGTCGAGGCCGACGACCATGCCGATCGTCAGCATGTCCTCGCCGAGCGGGTAGATGAACGAGCCGCCGAACTCGCGGTAGCGCGCGCCGGTCCGGAGCGGCCACCCCATCGTGTGCACGATCCCGTGCAGCGGCTTCGGCACGCGCCAGACCTCCTTGACGCCGAGTTCCCAGACCTGCGGCTCGTCCGCCGCGAGGCCGAAGTGGTCGAGCGCAACCCCGGTCAGGTGGCCTTGCGTCCCTTCGGCGAGCACGGTCACCTTCGCCGTTATGTCGGCACCCGGCTCGTAGTTCCCCATCGGCCCACCCTCGCGGTTCTGGCCCTTGTCGCCCGACCGGACGCCGACCACCCGGCCGTGTGACACGAGCAGCTTCTGAGCCGACGTCTCCGGCAGCACCGTCGCGCCGCCCTCCTCCGCGCGCTCCGCGAGCCATCGGCCGAGCTGCGAGAGCGAGAAGATCCAGTTGCCGTGGTTGCGCATGGTCGGAGGCGGCGGAATGCGCAGCGCGTTCCGCTTGGTGAGGACGTACACGGCCTCGCCCTGCACCGGCCCGTACGACGGAAGGTCCTCGACGCGGTAGCGGTCGCGGAAGAGACGGCGCAGCGCGCGCGGGTTCACGACCGCGCCGGAGAGGAGGTGCGAGCCCGGCTGCTTCCCCTTCTCGACGAGCGCGACAGGCACGTCGCCGAGCCGTTCGGCGACTTCGGGGTTCTCCTCGAGCAGCTGCCCGAGGCGGATCGCGCACGCGAGACCGGCGGGCCCGGCCCCGACGATCAGCACTCCGACCTCGATCCGCTCCTCGACCGGGTCCGACGGCTCGGCGACGAACTCGCGCGCCTCGAACGGCGGCGGGAAGTTCGACGGCCGGCTCATGAGCTCTTGCGCGCGTTCACGAGCTCCG
>DASSGL010000014.1:0-2806 GCA_035693525.1 Gaiellaceae bacterium
AACACGGCGACGCGATGACCGAGCGTCATCGCCTCCGCCTGGTCGTGCGTGACGTACACGGTCGTGATGCCGAAGTCGGACTGCAGGGTTGCGATGTCGGCACGCATCTGCACGCGCAGCTTCGCGTCGAGGTTGGAGAGCGGCTCGTCCATCAGGAAGACCTGTGGAAGCCGCACGATCGCGCGACCCATCGCGACGCGCTGCCGCTGGCCGCCCGAGAGCTGCCCGGGCTTTCGGTGCAGGTACTCGGTCAGCCCCAGCAGCTCGGCGACCTCCCTCACGCGCTTCTCGCGGGCCGCCTTCTTCACGTGTGCGATCCGCAGCGGGAAGCCGATGTTCGCCTCGACCGTGAGGTACGGATACAGCGCGTAGTTCTGGAACACCATCGAGATGTCGCGATCCTTCGGCTGCATGTCGGTGACGTCGGTGTCGCCGATGAAGATCGCGCCGGCGTCAACCTCCTCGAGCCCGGCGAGCATCCGCAACGCGGTCGTCTTCCCCGAGCCCGACGGGCCGACGAGCACCATCAGCTCGCCGTCGTGGATCGCAAGGTCGAGCGCATCGACCGCCGGCATGTCGGTGCCCGAATAGATCCGCGATGCGTGGTCGAAGCGAACGTCAGCCAAGAGACACCTCAGCGAGGCGTTCGTCGGCCGCGAGCGTGCTCCGCAACCGCAGGTGAGCGGCGGGCTCGGCGCCGACCACGTCGAGGGCGCGCAACGCGGCACCGACGACCGGGGGCGCGTCGACGACGACGAGTGCGTGGGGAATCGCGAGCTCCGCGAGACCGGCTTCGACTGCGGCCATGAGCTGCGGGTCGCGTGCCTGCATCAACCCGCCCCCGAGGACGACGTCGGCCGGCTCGTCGATCGCGCCGATCCGCTCGAGCGCGACACGTACGAAGGCGACGACTTCGCGCGCCTGACGCGCGACGATCTCCGCGGCGACTGCGTCGGTCGATGCCTCTCCGAGCACGAGCGGTGCAAGCTCCACCAAGCGGCGTTGGGAGATCTCGCCGGTGTGCACGGCCTCCGCGAGCTGCAGCGGCGTCACGAGCCCGAAGTGCTCGGGCACGGCGCGCTCGAGCGTCGTCGACGGCCCACGGCCGTCCTGACTGCGCGCTGCGGCCCAGACGGCTGCCGCGCCGATGTCCTGGCCGCCGCCCCAGTCGCCCGTGATCGGACCGAGCGCAGGGAACCGCACATGCCGGCCGTCGGGGCTGACGCCGAGGCAGTTCATGCCCGCCCCGCAGACGATCGCGACACCCCAGCCGCGGTCCGTGCCGGCGCGCAGGACGGCGAATGTGTCGTTCGCGACCTCGACGTGCTCGGCCCAGCCGCGTTCGTGCGCGCGTCGCTGAACCGCCTCGACCTCCGCGGGGAAGTCGACGCCTGCGAGCAAGAGCTCGGCGTGCGCCGCGCGGCCGTCGACACCGGCCTCGAGGAGGAGCGCCTCGATGCGGTCGAGCGCGCCGTCGACGCCGTGCTCGTGCGGCGAGCTCCCCGGGCCGCGCACGAGCGCCAGGAGCGTGCCCTCGAGGTCGACGAGCGCCAGGTCGGTCTTCGCGTTGCCGCCGTCCACGGCGAGCAGCAGGCCGTTCATCGGACAGCTTCCTCGACGAGCGAGTCGACGAGGCCGTCGACCATCTCGACCTGGCCGATCAGCGGGTGCGCGAGGAGCGCCTTCCGCGCGGCAACGTGGTCGCGTGTCGTCGCAGCCTCGACGGTGAGGCGCTCGTACGCCGCGACATGCTGGACGAGCCCGAGTAGCTCCGGTGCAAGCGGCTCCTGAGGCAGCGGCGACGTCCCGTCGGCGGTGACGCGCGCGGGCACCTCGACGACGTCGTCGTCTGCGAGGCCCGCGAGCGTTCCTTCGTTGCGGACGTCGACGACATGAACCGCGCCGTCGCCGGTCGAGAGGGATCTGACGAGCCCGACGGCGGCCTCGCTGTAGAAGGCGCCGCCGCGTCGCTCGAGCAGCGCAGGCTTCTCGGTCAGACTCGGGTCGCGGTACATGCGCAAGAGCTCACGCTCGATCTCGGCGACGGTCTGGGCGCGCGGAACGCCGTCGTGCTGCTCCGCGAGCACGCGGTCGTGCGTGTAGAAGTAGTGCAAGTAGTAGGAGGGGATCGCGCCGAGATCGTCGAGGACGCTGCGCGGCAGCTCGAGGCCGTCCGCGATCTCGTCTCCGTGCTCTGCGAGGAGCTCGGGCAGCACGTCACGACCGTCGAGACGTACTGCGCGGATCCACGTCAGGTGGTTGAGGCCGACCTGGTCGACGAGCACGCGCTCGGGCTCCACGTCGAGCAGGCGCGCGAGGCTGCGTTGGAACGTGATCGCGACGTTGCACAGCCCGACCGCGCGATGGCCCGCGTCGAGGAGCGCCCGCGTGACGATCCCGACCGGGTTCGTGAAGTCCACGATCCACGCGTTCGGTGCTGCGCGAGCTGCGACGCGCTCGGCCAGGTCGAGCACGACCGGCACGGTCCGCATCGCCTTCGCGAATCCGCCGGCTCCCGTCGTCTCCTGGCCGATGCAGCCGCAGCGGAACGGCACCGTCTCGTCGCGCAGACGGGCCTGCTGGCCGCCGACGCGGATCTGGAAGAGGACGAACGACGCACCGTCGATCGCCGCGTCGTGATCGCCCGTTCGCATGATGCGCCCCTCGTAGCCCGCACGCTGGAGCATCCGCTCGGCGAGCCCACCGACGATCTCGAGCCGTTCCGGATCGACGTCCTGGAGCGCGAGCTCCGTGACGCCGAGCTGTGAGAGATGCGAGACGAGCTCCGGCGTGTACGTCGAGCCCG
>DASSGL010000015.1:0-6077 GCA_035693525.1 Gaiellaceae bacterium
GCGGGGACGACGGCGCGGATCTCGCTCGTGATCGGAACGGAGAAGGCGATCGTTCCGGTCGCCCACCGCGGCCGGCTCGACCGCATGCTGCACTCGGCAGTCGGCTTCCTGGCGCTCGAGGGCATGATCGCGCTCTACGCGCTGATCGTCGTCAGCCCGCTCGCGCTGGTGGCGGGCCTCGTGTGGCTCTGGCGGCGGCGCGCAGTGGACCGGCTCCTCGCGACCTGACGATCTGATGGAATAGCGCCCGTGCTGGTGGCGGCGCTCTCGACGGGACACAAGGTCGGCCTCGCGGTCGTCGCCGCGATCTTCATCTCGTTCGCGCTGGCGTCCTCGTTCCTGGCGCCCCGCCGCTGGCCCGACTTCCCCGGCCGGAACGGGTTGAGCGTCTTCATCATCGTGTCGTTTGTCCTCTTCGGCGGGATGCTCACCGCCGTCGAGGTGTTCGGGGTCGAGGAGGAGGAGGCGACCGCGAGCGCAGAAGGGTCGACGTCGCAGCACACGATCCGGGTCACCGAGAGCGAGTACCGGATCGCGCTACCGGCGCTGAAGACACTTCCAGCCGGTGAGTACACGTTCGTGGTGCGAAACGCAGGCCATGTCGAGCACAACCTGGTCGTCGGCGGCAAGACCACGCCGCTCATCGCGCCCGGGCAGACCGCGACGATGAAGGTCACGCTCGGCACCGGCACGGTCACGCTGTTCTGCTCGGTCGACAGCCACCGTGCGCTCGGCATGCACACGAAGATCACCGTCGGCTGAGCGGAGACTCCGTCCGTGAACAGAGGAAAGCCCGCCGAGGGGGGCCGCAGCGGGCTTGTTGAGGATGCCGGGAAGGGGGAGGATCCGGCATCTCGATCTTGCTCGAACTGCAGAGCGGGAACCTCCCGATAAAGGGTGATCTTTGGTGGGATACCCTGTGGCCGTTCGCGGAGAAGTGGCCGAGTGGCTGAAGGCGGCGCCCTGCTAAGGCGTTAGGTGGCTGAATGGCTGCCTCGAGGGTTCGAATCCCTCCTTCTCCGTATCGAAAGCCCTGCTCTGCGGCAGGGCTTTCTGATGCAAGCCCCGCACGCGGAGCAAGCGGAAACGGAGAGGGCGGGATTTGAACCCGCGACGCACCTTTCGGCACGTACGCGATTTCCAGTCGCGCTCCTTAGACCACTCGGACACCTCTCCGGGCGGACGCGAATCGTACGCTACGGGAGCTCGAGGACCATGCCCTCGCGCGCGAGCGTCGGGTCGACCGACGCATCGGCGTCGAGCGAGCGGGCGCTCTCCTCGAGCCGGTCCAGCAAGTCGTCGCCGTGATACGGCTCGTGGTGGAAGAGGAGGAGCCGGCGGGCCTCGACCGCGCGCGCATAGGAGACCGCATGGGCCACGCTCGAGTGGCCCCAGCCGATGCGCTCCGGGTACTCGTCGTCGAAGTACTGCGCATCGTGGAGCAGGAGATCGACGTCGCACGCGACTCCGGAGCCGGAAAGCCAGTCGAGGGGCCGGCCCGCGATCGAGCCTGCGAGCGCGGGCTCGTGGTCCGGCAGGTAGCCGAGGCTCGCGGTCGCCGTCTGCACGCGGAAGCCAACGGTCGGACCGGGGTGAACGACGAGATCCGCTCGGAGCGACGCAGCGTCGAGCTGCCAGTCGTCGCGGGGAACGTCGTGGAAGCTCACGGTCGCCGGCACGTCTCGAAGCTCGAGCGGGAAGAGCGGCGGTGAGAAGCTGCGGGCAACGCGGTCGCGAAGGTTCTGCGTGGGCGACGGCGGCCCCCAGATCTCGAGCGTGACCTCCGCGTCGTAGAGCGGGGCGAAGAAGCGGAGCCCTTCGAGGTGGTCGAGATGGAGGTGCGTGAGAAGGAGGCGGATTCGGCGCGTGCGCCGCCTCTGCAGCTCCAGCCCCAGGGCCCTGATCCCCGTACCCGCGTCGAGCACGATCACGCTGTCGTCGTCCACGACGACCTCGACGCACGACGTGTTGCCGCCGTAGCGGACCGTCTGTGGGCCTGGAGTCGGAACCGAGCCCCGGCAGCCCCAGATCGTCACGCGCAACGCGGCGACTCCTACTCGCGCCAGAAGATGGCGACGACGCCGACGAACTCGTCGGCATGGGCGAAGAGTGGAAACGCGGTCAGCGCGATCTGCCGCTCGACGCCGTCGACGCTCATGACGCGGAAGCGACGATGCGACGCCCGCTGATCCTGAAAGGCGATCTGGGTCGGACGGCGCTCGTCGCCCATCGGGTCGGGGTCGATCGGGCGCGGGTCGAACGACTCCATCCAGTCGTCCAGCGGCGTCTCACCGGTCTCTTCGAACGAGCGCCCGACGATTTCCTCCACAGCCTCGTTGTAGAAGACGAGAATGCCGAGATCGTCGGCGACGAGCATCGGCGTCGCGAGGCTCGTGGCGAACTCGCGGGCGAGTATGAGCGTGAGGTGCTTTGGTCGAGCGACCGCCACGCGCAGAGCCTATCGAGGGATCGCGGCCGACCACCCGTTGGGGGGAGAGGTCGTCACCCTTTCGGCCCGATCTACTGTCCGTGGCCTGCGGCTCCAGCTCAGACGACGACGTGCGCGAGATCGAGCGACGCTATCGGACGCTCGTCGAGCAGCTCCCGCTCGTCGTCTATGTCGACGCGCTGGACGCCGACAGCTCGAACCTCTTCACGAGCAAGCAGATCGAGCCGCTGCTCGGCTACACGGTCGACGAGTGGTTGAACGACCCGCTGCTCTTCGTGCGCTCGCTGCATCACGACGATCGCGACCGCGTCCTGGCCGCTCACGCCAGGACCCACGCGACACACGAACCGCTCAGCATCGAGTACCGGCTGCTCGCGCGCGACGGCCGCGTCGTCTGGATACGCGACGAAGGCGTCATCGTCTACGGCGACGAGGGCGAGCCGCTCCACCTCCAGGGCTACCTGCTCGACGTCACCGCGCAGCGCGAGGCGGAGGAGCAGCTCCGACAGCAGGCGCTCTACGACCCGCTGACCGGGCTCGCCAACCGAGTCTTCTTCCAGGAGCAGCTGGAGCAGGCCACCTCGGTGCGAAAGGAGGCCGGCGAGGAGAGCGCGCTCCTCTTCGTCGACCTCAACGACTTCAAGGAGATCAACGACCAGTGGGGCCATACGGTCGGCGATGCGGTGCTCGCCGTGCTCGGCAGGCGCATCAAGACGTTGATCAGGGCCGGCGACTCCGCTGCGCGGCTCGGCGGCGACGAGTTCGCGGTCGTGCTCGCCAGCGTCACGGAGCCGGATATCGCGGCACGCATCGCGGAGCGGCTCGTTGCGAGCGTGGCAGAGCCGATCGAGATCGAAGGACGCCACCTTCGTGTGCACGCCAGCGTCGGGATCGCGCTCGGCTTCGATCCGCACGCAATGCTGAAGGAGGCGGATGCGGCGATGTATCGCGCGAAGTCTCAGCCGGAGCTCGACTATGCATTCTTCGACGCTGCGCTCGACGACGCGGCGCTCAAGCGCTCGCGGCGGCTCGCCGATCTCCGCCGGGCCGTCGAGGCCGAGGAGTTCACGCTCAACTACCAGCCGGTCGTCGACCTGGAGGACGTCGAGGTCGTCGGCTACGAGGCGCTGCTGCGCTGGCAGCATCCGAAGCACGGCGAGGTGCTGCCGCTCGACTTCATCCCGCTCGCGGAAGAGTCCGGGCTGATCGTGCCGATCGGGCGCTGGGTGTTGATGGAGGCGTGCCTGCACGGCTCGCGCTTGCGGGCAACCCACGGCCGCGACATCGAGATGGCGGTGAACGTGTCGGCACGGCAGCTGCAGCACCCGGAGTTCGTCGAGCATGTGGACGCCGCGCTCGAGCGGGCGGCTCTGCCGCCTCACTGCCTCACGCTCGAACTGACGGAGAGCGTGCTCGTTGCAGCGGGCGAACGCGTCGAGCTCCAGCTCTCGGCGTTGAAACGGCGCGGTATCAGGCTGGCGCTCGACGACTTCGGCACCGGGTACGCCTCGCTCGGCTACCTGCAGCGGCTGCCGGTCGACATCGTCAAGATCGACCGCAGCTTCACCGCTCGGATCGACTCGAAGTCGAGCGATGTCGTGCTGCTGCGCGGCATCATCGGGCTCGGCACCGCGCTCGGCCTGCACCTCGTCGCGGAGGGCATCGAGACGAGCGTCCAGCACGGCATCGTGCGCGAGCTCGGCTGCCACGGCGCGCAGGGCTTCTATTTCGGCAGGCCCGCTCCCGCGAACGCCGGCGTCATGGCGAAGTCTTAAGCCGCCGCGACGATCACGTCGGCGGCATCGGTCGCGGTCAGGATGTCGGTGTTCACGACGAGGTCGAAGTGCGTCGGCAGCTCCTGGGCGACGCCGTAGAAGCGCTTCAGGTAGTGGGCGCGGCCGGCATCCTCGTCTGCGATGAGGCGCTTGGCCGCGCGACTGTCCACACCGCGGTCGGCCGCGAGTCGCCCGGCCCGCGTCTCGGGAGACGCGGTGACGAGGACACGCAAGACGTCGAGGTCGGCGGCGGCGAACGACGCCGCGTGCGCGACGAGCACGACTGAGCCCTGGCGTGCGAACGAGCCGACCGCGGACGCGATCAGATGTCGCAGCTCGGCGTCGCCCGGCAGCCCTCGCGTCGGGTCGCCGGTCGGGAGGCGCGGCTCAGACCCCGGTTCTCCGAAGCCGCCGAGGAGACGCGCGACGAGCGGCTTGCGCCGCTCGGCGCTCGCGACGAAGGCCGGATCGAGGTGGGCCCACTCGGCCGCCTCGGAGATCACCTCGTCGTCGACGTAGCGATAGCCGAGCTCCTCCGCGACGGCGCGGGCGACCTCCGCGCCTCCGGCTCCCGTCGCATGCGAGATGCAGATGGCGCGGCCCGGCATGACGCGATCCTACGACAGTCAGACGGCATCTCGAACTTGATCCATCTGAGCCAAGCGACGAGGCCGCGTCGTCGCCACCCTGGCTCGACGAATGGCCGACGAGCGGCTGCGCGAGATGCTCCTTCGAGCCGAGCTCGAGGACTGCAAGCTCCTCCAGAAGGAGGTCTCGGCCTACCTGGAGTTCTGGGGCATCGCGCGCGACTCCACGGACGCCGGGCTCGAGCCGCCGGAGGCGCCCGGAGCCGGAGCGGGGGAGAGCGTCGCTGCGGGCCGATAGGGTCCGCGGATGGCGACCACGCCGATCATCCTCGTTCCCGGCTTCTGGCTCGGCGCGTGGGCGTGGGATGACGTCGTCTCCTTCCTCCAGGGCGACGGGCATGACGTCAGGGCGCTCACGCTGCCCGGTCTCGAGTCGGCTGAGACCGACCGTTCCACGATCGCGCTGTCCGACCACGTCGATGCAATCTGCGAGGTCGTCGCGGCTGCCGCGCGCCCGGTCGTGCTCGCGGTGCACAGCGGGGCCGGCGCCGCCGGCTACGCCGTGAGCGACCGGGTCCCGGAGCAGATCGCCGCGATGGTCTACGTCGACTCCGGCCCGGCCACGGGCGCGCTCGACCCGGGCTTCGAGGGCGTCGAGAAGCCTCTGCCCTCGCCTGAGGAGCTCGAGGCGGAGGAGAACCTCGAAGGGCTGAGCGAGGAGCAGCTCGCGACCTTCCGGCGGCGGGCCGTGCCCGAGCCGGGCGGCGTGCTGCGCGGGGCGCCCGAGCTGACGAACGACGCCCGCCTCGACGTGCCGACATCGGCCATCTGCACGGGGTACACGTCCGAGCAGTACAAGGACGCGGTCAAGGAGGGCTACGCGTGGGTCGGCGGATTCGCCGAGCTGCGCAACATCACGTGGGTCGACCTGCCGACGAGCCACTGGCCCATGTGGTCGCGCCCGCAGGAGCTGGCCGCGGTGATCGGCGACGTCGCGCGGGACGCCGCCGGAGGGTGACGGGCGCACCGCCGAGCGCGGGCACCGGGCTTCAGTTCGGCTGCGTCCGGACGCCTCCGAACGCATAGCCGACGAATCCCGGTACGTCGTCGACGAGGCCGATCCGCCCGGTCGGCTCGAGCTCGTCGCGAGGATGAAGGATGAGGCCGACGACCTCCCTCTCGCCTTCGTCGGACTCGACCAGCGCCCAGCCGACGAGCGTCACCCGGCGATCGAGGCTGAGCTCGTCGCCGGCGCTCAACTCGGCC
>DASSGL010000016.1:0-5093 GCA_035693525.1 Gaiellaceae bacterium
GACTCGCGCGTAGCGCGTGCCTGACACCGCTTTCAGAAGCGGTGTCAGACACCGCCTTCGGCGGAGTCAGACACCACCTGCAGCCTTCGGCGGAGTCAGACACCAGGAGCACCGGACACCTCTCGCCGCGTGAAAGGAATACGCTGCTGTGCGTGTCCATCTTCCTGCCCGGTTGCGGCGTGCTCGACGTGCACCGCGAGTGGCTCACGGGCGAGTTGCGTTCGCGTCAGCGCGCCGTGGTCGGCGGCCACTCGATGGGCGGCGCCCTCGCGCTGCTCGTCGCGCAGATCCGCGAAGGGCTCTACCCGGTCCGCACGCTGCTCGCGGGCGCGGCCGCGCTCCTCCGTGCCCCTCTGTCTGCGCTGCGACTGACCGCGCACGTGCGGTCGCTCGACCTGCGCCGCGAGTGTGCACGCATTCGAGCGCACCGGCTGCCCGTGCTCGTCGTCGGCTGTACGACCGACTCGCTCGTTCGCGCCGATCAGGCTCACGATCTCGCCGGGGCGCTCGGCGCCGAGTACCTCGAGCTCGATGCCGTCGGAGGGCACGTGTGGATGGTGCGCGACCGCGTTCGGTTCACCGCCGTTCTCGGGAGCTGACCGGATGAGCGAGCCGAGGGTCCTCACGGTCGACGTGGGCGGCTCGCATGTCAAGGCACTCCTCGCCGGAGAGGACGAAGAGCGGCGGTTCAAGTCTGGCAAGCGCCTTTCGGCGGAGCGGATGGTCCAGAGGACGCTCGCGCTCACCGACGGTTGGTCATACGACGTCGTCTCGGTCGGGGTTCCCGCCCAGGTACGAACGGGCCGCGTCGTCCATGAGCCGGTCAATCTCGGAAACGGCTGGGTCGCGTTCGACTACGAGCAGGCGTTCGGTCGTCCGACCGCGGTCGTCAACGACGCGGCGATGCAGGCGCTCGGAAGCTACGAGGGCGGCCGGATGCTCTATCTCGGGCTCGGCACCGGCCTCGGCTCCGCCATGATCGTCGAGGACATCGTCGAGCCCATGGAGCTCGGGCATCTCCCGTTCCGGAAGAAGACCTACGAGGACTACGTCGGCGAACGCGGGCGCGAACGGCTCGGCCTCAAGCGCTGGCGGAAGGTCGTGGCCGAGGTGGTGGAGCTTTTCGTCGCGGCGCTCGATCCGGAGTATGTCGTCCTCGGCGGAGGCAACGTCGACGACCTGGCCGAGCTGCCTCCGCGCACGCGCCGCGGCGACAACATGAACGCCTTCGTCGGCGGATTCCGGCTCTGGGACGAGCGGTACCGGCAACGCGTGCCCTGACCGGCCGCGGTCCGTGACCGAAGGCTGCAACCAGGTTGCGTGCCACGTGGTTGCGAGAAGCGTCTCGCGGTTCGCTGCCTGCCCGCGACGGATCCGACGACCGCAACCAGGCTGAAGCCTGGTTGCAGGTTTCCGCCTAGGAATTTGCCCGGGACGATGCGCGGCGCGAACTCGAACAGAGAGGGCATCTCAGGGGAGGCGGCGGCCGCGCGCCGTCACCTCCCGCAGGCGCGCCGCGAGCTCGTCGGTGAGCTGTCCGCGTTCGAGCCGCCACGACCAGTTGCCGTTCGCCTCGCCCGGCCGGTTCATGCGGGCCTCGCTGCCGAGCGAGAGCACGTCCTGCACCGGCACCACGGCGAGGGCGGCCCGCGAGGTCATGGCGTGCTCGATCAGGCCCCAGCTCGGGTCGCGGGGATCGAGGCCCGTCCGCGCGCGCTCCGAAGCGCTCAGCTTCTCGAACCATCCGACCGTCGTGTCCGTGTCGTGGGTGCTCGTGTAGACGACCTGGTTCACGCGGTGGTTCGGGGGCGCGTGCGGATTGCCGCTCACCCGGCCGAACGCCCAGTGCAGCACGACCATGCCGGGCAGCCCGAGCTTGTCGCGGAGTGCGTCGACGGCCGGTGTGATGAGGCCCAGGTCCTCCGCGATCACCGGCAACCCGCCGAGCGCGCGCTCGACCGTTTCGAACAGCTCTGCACCGGGACCGCGCCGCCAGCGGCCGCGGCGGGCCGTGGCGTTCCTCCTCGGCACGGCCCAGTAGGCGACGAATCCGCGGAAGTGGTCGACCCGGGTCAGGTCGACGACCTCGAGCGTCCGCCGGAAGCGCTCGATCCACCAGCGGAACCCGGTCGCGCGGTGGGTCGCCCAGTCGTACAAGGGGTTGCCCCAGAGCTGGCCGGTCGCGCTCAGCGCGTCCGGGGGCGCGCCGCCGACCTCGCCCTGGACGAAGAGCTCGGGCCATGCCTCGACGTCGGCCCCGTCGTCGGCGACGTAGATCGGCACGTCGCCGATGAGCCGCACCCCGCGCCGCCCTGCGTAGTCGCGGAGCGCGCCCCACTCTCGTTCGAACCGGACCTGATCTGCGATCGCATCGCCCCCGGCGAAGCGCGCCCACTCGCCGATCCAGTACGGGTGCCGCGCGACGAAGCTCTCGAGGTCGGCATCCGACACCGGTGCGTCCGGCTCGGCGAGCAGTCGCGGCGAGCCCGCGAATGCCGATGCGGCACGATAGGGCGAGCCGTACTCGTCGGGCGGCCCGAGCGGCAGCACCTGCCACCATGACTGCCCTGCGGCGACCAGCCAGTCGACGAACCGGAACGCCTCGTGTCCGAGCGTCCCGCCCGGCAGCGAGGTCGGGTGCAGGAAGATCCCGGCTGCTCGCCGCAGTTGCATTCGTTTGACTTTCGCAGATCGTCGAAACTTCCATCCTCGTGCCGCTCCCGAAGACGACCGACCCGCCCGCACGCATCCAGATCCAGCGCGTGACACCGCAGGTCGACTGCGGTCGCTACCCCGTGAAGCGGAGCGAAGGCGAACGCGTCGAGGTGACTGCGACCATCTTTCGCGACGGGCACGAGCAGCTCGGCGCCGCGATCCGCTGCAAGCCTCCCGGAGCGACGCGCTGGCTCGAGACGCCGATCGAGCCGCTCGGCAACGATCAGTGGGCGGGGTCGTTCCGCGTCGACCGTTGCGGCACGTGGAGCTATCGCGTCGAGGCGTGGGTCGATCGAGTCGCATCCTTCCAGGAGGAGGTGCGGCGGAAGGCCGACGCCGGGCAGCAGGATCTCTCGAGCGAGCTCGCCGAGGGCGCGGTCCTCCTTGGCCGCGGCTCGCTCACCCTCGAGGAAGCGCTCGCGGCGACCGGCGGCGACCGGTCGGGCAAGACGTCGTCGCAGACGCTCGCGGTGGACGTCGATCGTCCGCTCGCGCGGTTCGGCGCCTGGTACGAGCTCTTTCCCCGCTCGTGGGGCGGCTTCGAGGGGATGCGCGGCGTCCTGCCGCAGCTCGCCGAGCTCGGTTTCGACGTCGTCTACCTGCCGCCCGTCCATCCGATCGGGAGGACCAACCGCAAGGGTCGGAACAACGCGCTCGAGGCGGGGCCCGCGGACCCCGGCAGCCCGTGGGCGATCGGGTCCGAGGAGGGCGGCCACGAGGCGATCGACCCGGCCCTCGGCACCCTCGAGGACTTCGAGCGGCTCGTCGCCGACGCGAACGCGCTCGGGCTCGAGATCGCCCTCGACTTCGCGATCCAGTGCTCACCCGACCACCCGTGGCTGAAGGAGCATCCCGAGTGGTTCAACCGCCGCCCGGACGGGACGTTGAAGTACGCCGAGAACCCGCCGAAGCGCTACCAGGACATCTACAACGTCAACTTCGACTCGGAGGACTGGAAGGGTCTCTGGTCGGCGCTCCGCGACGTCGTGCTCCTCTGGGTCGAGCGCGGCGTCAAGGTCTTCCGCGTCGACAACCCGCACACGAAGCCGGCGGCGTTCTGGGAGTGGCTGATCGCCGAGGTGCGGAGCCGGTATCCGGAGACGATCTTCCTCGCCGAGGCGTTCACGCGGCCGGCGATGATGACGACGCTCGGCAAGGTCGGCTTCGCACAGAGCTACACCTACTTCACGTGGAAGAACACGCGCTGGGAGATCTACGAGCTCATCGGCCAGCTGCTCGACTGGAAGGAGACGTACCGCCCGAACTGCTTCGTGAATACGCCAGACATCCTGCACGAGTACCTGCAGACGGGCGGTCGCCCCGCGTTCGAGGCGCGGCTCGTGCTCGCCGGCACGCTGTCGCCGTCGTACGGCATCTACTCCGGCTTCGAGCACTTCGAGAACGTCCCGCTGCAGGAGGGGAGTGAGGAATACCTCGACTCCGAGAAGTACGAGGTCAAGCAGCGGGCCCTCGACGGGCCTCTCCTGCCGCTGATCGGCGCGCTCAATCGCGCGCGGCGCGAGAATCCCGCCCTGCAGCACCTCGACAACGTGACGTTCCTCGAGACGGAGAACGAGCAGCTCCTTGCGTACATCAAGCGAACGGGCGACAACGCGGTGATCGCGGTCGTGAACCTCGACCCGTTCGCGACGCAGGAGGGCGTGTGCGTCCTGCCGGTGTCGACCGGCCTGCCTCCGGCGTACCGCGTGCGCGACTTGCTTGCCGACGACGAGTGGACGTGGCACATCGGCCGCAACTACGTCCGTCTGGAGGCGGGGCAATCGCACCTCCTGAGAATCGGCGGATGAGCCGCCGGTGAGCGAGCAGTGGTTCGAGCGCGACCCGCTGTGGTTCAAGCGGGCCGTCTTCTACGAGATCCACATCCGCGGGTTCTTCGACGGGAACGACGACGGTTCCGGCGACTTCCGCGGCCTCATCGAGAAGCTCGACTACCTGCAGTGGCTCGGCGTCGACTGCATCTGGCTGCTGCCGATGTACCCGTCGCCGCTTCGCGACGGCGGCTACGACATCGCGGACTTCTTCTCGATCCACCCGGATTACGGGACGGTCGAGGACTTCCGCGAGTTCGTCGAGCAGGCGCATCAGCGCGGGATGCGCGTGATCGCCGACCTCGTCATGAACCACACCTCGTCGGACCATCCGTGGTTCCAGGAGTCGCGCAGCGATCCGACCGGGCCGCGCGGCGACTGGTACGTGTGGTCTGACGCCGACGATCGGTGGACCGAGGCCCGCATCATCTTCATCGACAGCGAGCCGTCCAACTGGACGTTCGATCCCCTGCGCGGGCAGTACTACTGGCACCGCTTCTTCCACCACCAGCCCGACCTGAACTACGCGAACCCCGAGGTGCAGGAGGC
>DASSGL010000017.1:0-3873 GCA_035693525.1 Gaiellaceae bacterium
AGGGCGGGAGACGGCGACTCCTCGATCAGCTTCTGGTGGCGGCGCTGGATGGAGCACTCGCGCTCGCCGCAGGTGAGGATGCCGCCGAGCCCGTCGCACACGACCTGGATCTCGACGTGGCGTGCGGGCGTGATCGCCTTCTCGACGTAGAGCGTCCCGTCGGAGAACGCCGCCTCCGCCTCGGCCGACGCGCGCGAGTACGCGTCGTCGAGGTCCGCGCGGGAGCCGACGAGCCGCATGCCCCGGCCGCCCCCGCCTGCGGCGGCCTTGAGCAGCACGGGATACCCGAGCTCGTCGGCGGCCGCCCCCGCCTCCGCGAGCGTCGCCGTGCCCTCCGTGCCGGGCACGAGCGGCACGCCGGCCGCGCCCATCTCCGACTTCGCGCGCGTCTTGTCGCCCATCACCTCCATCACGTCCGCCGGCGGGCCGATGAACACGAGATCGTTGCCCTCGCAGGCGCGGACGAAGTCCGCGTTCTCGGAGAGGAAGCCGTAGCCGGGGTGAACGGCCTCGCAGCCCGTCGTCGTCGCCGCGCTCACGAGCGCCGGCACCGAGAGGTAGCTCTGCGCGGCCGCGGGCGGGCCGATGCGAACCGCGCGGTCGGCGAGCCGTACGTGGAGCGCATCCTCGTCGGCGGTCGAGTAGACGGCGACTGCCTCGATGCCGAGCTCGTGCAGCGCGCGAATCACGCGCACGGCGATCTCGCCGCGGTTCGCCACGAGGACCCGGCTGAACATCAGGCCGCGTCGAGAGGACGCCCGGCGAGCGGCTCGAGGTCGAACAGGAGCTGCCCGAACTCGACGGCCTGCGCGTTGTCGACGTAGATCGTGCGCACCACCGCCTCCACCTCCGCCTTCACCTCGTTCATCAGCTTCATCGCCTCGAGGATGCAGAGGGTCTGCCCGGGCCCGACGACGTCACCTTCCTCGACGAACGGCGGCGAGCCCGGCTCGGGCGCACGGTAGAAGGTGCCGACCATCGGCGACTCGATGCGGACGAGGCCGTTCGAGGGCAGGAGGACCGGTGCGGCCTCCGGTTCGGGACGCGCGAGCGGCGCCTGGTCGGGTGGTGCCGCGACCGGCGTGTCGGGCGTCGAGCGGACCGACACTCGCATGCCGGCCTCCTCGATCGTCACCTCGCCGATCCCGGACTCCTGGACGATCCTCACGATCTCGCGGATGCGCTCCGCACGCGCCTTGTCGACGGAGGAGAGATCGTCCTCCTCCCCGCTCGCACGGCCGCGGATGTTCTGCAGCAGGCGCTCCGCGTCTTCCTCGAAGAGCCCGAGCAGCAGCAGCTCCTCCTCGCTCGCCGCGATGCCGGCCGCGTCCTTGCGAAGCTCGCTCAGCGACGGCGGAGGCTCCTCCTCCGTCTCGGGATCGTGCGTCAGCTCGACCGCGCGGACGATCGCCGGGTCCATCGGCTCGGGCGGCGCGCCGAACCGACCCGAGACGAGCGCGCGCAGCTCGTCGACGATCGTCAGGTAGCGGCTCGCCGAGAGGACGTTCAGGACCGCCTGCGAGGCGAGCACCTGCCCGATCGGCGCGGCGAGCGGCGGCCAGCCCACCTCTGCGCGGATCTGGTCGAGCTCCCCCAGAACCTCCTCGAGGCGGTCGTCGGCGCCCTGCGCTCGCAGCGTCGCGTCGACCCCCGCGACGAGACCCGCCGGCACGTCGTGCTGCGCCGCGCGGACGGCGATCCGCGGCGGCATCGGGGCGATGGGCTCGTCACCGATGTGCTCGTCGACGATGTCGCAGGCTTCCCAGAGCGCCGCGACGTCGACGCCCGGGTCGAGGCCCATCCCCGCGAGCGCTTCGCTCAACGCCTCGCCCGAGACTCGGTGCAGCGTCAGGGCGAGCGGGAAGATCGCACACGCGATCAGCTGCGCTCCGGCGCGGGCCGCGGCGAGGGTCGCGGCGAGTGCGCTGCCGCCCGATCCCTGCACGTAGATGCCGACGGGTAGCCCGCTCGCCTCGCCGAGGGCCGCGACGAGGTTCTCGGCCTTGTGCGGCTGCAGCGAGCCTGTGGGGTCGTGGAGGAGCACGCGAACGGCTCCGAGGTCGGGCAGGGCCTTCGCGCGCTCGATGAGGGTGTCCACCTCACCGGTCGGCCCGGGGCTGTAGACGAGCCCCGCCTCGAAGTCGCGCTCGGCCCCGACGACGGCCTCGGCCGCCTCGCGCAGGTTCGAGACGTCGTTCAGAGGGTCGTGCAGGCGAAAGACGTCGATTCCGTTCTGCGCCGCCGACGCGACGAAGCGGCGGGCGAAGTCGGCGTCGACCGGGCGCGAGCCGACGAGGAAGCGGCCGCGGAGCGCGAGCCCGAGCGGCGTCTTCACGCGCGCCTTTAGCGCGCGGATGCGTTCCCACGGGCTTTCGACTCCGCGCTTGACGGCCCAGTCGAAGCACCCGCCGCCCGAGACCTCGAGATAGGCGAAGCCGGCGCCGTCGAGGATCTCGGCGAGCCGCAGCTGGTCGGCGGTCGGCACCCGGCCCGCGAGCGGCTCCTGTCCGAGCAGGCGGATGGTGGTGTCGGCGAGGGTCGGCACGCGGGGACCTTACCGCGCTTCAGCGGAAACCCCGCGGTGCCGATGATCGAAGCGTGCTCGTCGAGAACTTCCAAGTCACGGTCGGCGTCCTCCTCGGCGTCGTCGTCGCCGTGACCGGCATCTACGTGTTCTCGATGCCCATGTACCGGTCGCCGATCGACCACACGATGCTGACCGCACCGCCCGTTCGGCATTACCCGGCGTGGACGGTACGGCGCGCGTTCGCGAAGCACGGGCTGGCGTTGCCCGAGGCCCGGACCGCGAACTCCGGCATCACCCTCTCGGGCGCGATCTCGGGCCTCTACGTCTTCGTCGCGAGAGCCGACGAGGACGCCGGGCCGCGCGACAGCTCGTCGGTCGAGCGGCAGGTCGGCAACGTGATCGTCCACTACGGCGGCTCGGATCGCGGCGTGCTCACGCGCGTGCGGGCCACGCTCGCCCAGCTTCGTTAGCCTCCCGCGACGTCGATCACAGCGCCGACCACCGTCAGCGCGGCGGCGCTCGCGACGAGCTCCCAGCCCTCGAGCACCGGCAGGCTCGTGCGCCGCCAGACCCACCTGCGGCCGACCAGCACCATGAGCGCGAGCACGACTGCCGCGGCGAACCAGAAGCCGTACGCGATCGCCCGCGTGAGGTCCGTGTCTCCGTGCACGGCCCAGAAGACGATTCCGCCGATCGCCGCGGGCACCGCCGCGGCGAGCGTGAGGACGGCGACGTGCCGCACCGAGTGACCTACGCGCGGGAGATGTAGCGCTTCTCTCTCGGGTCGACCTTGAGCCGGTCGCCGACGTTCACGAAGAGCGGGACTTGCACGACCGCGCCGGTCTCGAGCGTCGCCGGCTTCGTCACGTTCGAGACGGTGTCGCCCTTCACGCCCGGCTCGGTCTCGACGACGGTCAGCTCGACCGACGCCGGGAGCTGGACGCTCGACGGCTTGCCGTTCACGGCGAGCACCTGCACCGTCGAGTTCGGCTGCATGAACGGGAGCTCCTCGCCGATCTCCGCATGCGAGACGCTGAACTGGTCGTACGTCTCCGAGTCCATGAAGTGCGCATCGGTGCCGTCGTCGTACAGGTACTGCACGTTCTTGACCTCGGTATGAACGCGCGGGAACTTCTCTCCGGCGCGGAACGTGCGGTCGACGACCGCGCCCGCATCGAGGCTGCGCAGCTTCGTCCGCACGAAAGCGCCGCCCTTCCCGGGCTTCACGTGCTGGAACTCGAGGATGCGCCACACCTTGTTGTCGAGCTCGATGTGCATCCCGTTCTTGAAGCTGTTCGTGTCGACCATCTCTGCCATGTCGGCCGACGAGTGTACCGACGGGCAGC
>DASSGL010000018.1:0-24647 GCA_035693525.1 Gaiellaceae bacterium
CGCAAGCACCATGCGTATTCGGACCGGGAAGGTGACCCGCACAGCCCGCTCGACGGTTTCGTCCATGCGTACTTCGGTTGGATCCTGCGCGGGCCTCCGGCGGACCGGCAACGCTATTGCAAACGGCTGCTCGAGGACCCGCTCGTCTCGTTCATCGACAGGACGACCGGCGTGTGGGTCTTGCTCGGGCTCGCGATCCCGTTCGCGATCGGCGGGGTGGACGGCCTGCTCTGGGGCGGTTTCGCCAGGATGGCGTTCTTCAGCCAGGTCGCGTACTCCGTCAACTCGTTCGGGCACACGTTCGGATCGCGTCCGTTTCAGACGAATGACGAGAGCCGGAACAACTGGATCCTGGCAGTGCTGGGATTCGGCGACGGCTGGCACAACAATCACCACGCATTCCCGTCGATGGCCTTTCACGGGATGCGGTGGCGCGAGTTCGATCCGTCGGGTCTCGTGATCCGGGCACTTGCCGCAGTCGGCTTGGTCTGGAACGTCAAGCTGCCGCCCGCGCACCTCGTCGAGCGGCGGCGGCGTTCGCCGGTCGCACTCGCGGAGGCGGACGGATGATCGAAGCGTCGCCGCAGACCGTCGACGCTTCGGCCGAAGCGACGATCGCGTTCCTACGCGACGTCTTCTCCGATCTGCCGCGGGAGTTTGCCGTGCGCCTCTGGGACGGCACGGTGTGGGAGCCCGACTCCGGCGAAGCACCTCGCTTCACCCTCGTTCTTCGTCATCCGGGAGCCGTGCGCGCCATGTTTTGGCCGCCCGGCGAGCTCTCGCTCGCCGAGGCGTATCTCTACGACGACTACGACGTCGAAGGCGACCTCGAGGCCGTGTTCCCGGTCGCCGACGAGCTGATCGAACGCGGCGTGAGCATCGGACACAGGTTGCGCCGCATGCGGCGCCTCCACGCGCTCCCGTCGGAACGGCGTCCTCGCGTCGGTCGACAGGCGGCCGAGCTGCGCGGCCGACGCTCGTCTCTCGAACGGGATCGGCAGGCGGTCGGCTACCACTACAACCTCTCCAACGAGTTCTTCGCTCTGTGGCTGGACCCGACGATGGCGTACTCGTGCGCGGTGTTTGCGTCGGCGGAGGAGGAACTGGCGACCGCCCAGCGTCGGAAGCTCGACTACGTCTGCCGGAAGCTGAGGCTTCAGCCCGGTGAGCGCCTGTTGGACGTCGGTTGCGGCTGGGGCGGGCTCGTGCTGCACGCGGTGCAGCAGTTCGGCGTCGAGGCACTCGGAGTCACGCTTTCGTCGGCGCAAGCGGAGCTGGCGTCGAGCCGCATCTCGGACGCCGGCCTGGACGACCGGTGCCGCGTCGAGCTGCGTGACTACCGAGAGATCGGCGAGCCGGTGAGCTTCGACAAGATCGCGAGCGTCGGGATGTACGAGCACGTCGCCCGCGACGCCCTGACCGACTACTTCCGCCACGTCCACAGTCTGCTCGAGCCCGGCGGTGTCTTCCTCGCGCACGGGATCGCCGCCTCGGCGTCGGCGCCGCCGAGCGACGGCCAGACGTTTCTCAACACGTATGTCTTCCCCGACCACGATCTCGTGCCGATCTCGACGCTGCTCGTCTCGGCGGAGGAGGCGGGATTCGAGGTGCGCGACGTCGAAAGCCTGCGCGAGCACTACGTTCTGACAACGCGGAGATGGTTGGCGCGCCTCGAGGCCCGGCACGACGAGGCGTGCCGGCTCACCGACGAGGTGGCCTATCGCATCTGGCGGCTGACGCTGGCGGCGTCGGCGCACCGATTCGCGAGCGGGCGAGCGAACCTCTATCAGGTGCTGCTCGCGAAGCCCGATGCGCGTGGCGCGACGGGCCTACCCCTCTCGCGCGCGGATTGGTACGCCTAGCCGTTCGGCCTCGGCGAGCGCATATTCGACGGCGTCGTCGAATGACAGCGCGTCGCCTTCCGCGGCGAGCGCCGCGTACGTGTCGTCGCCAAGTGCGTTGCGAAGCTCGGCGGTGAGAACCGAGCGGCGACGGACGCCTTCCGGCCAGAGCGCAAGCCCCGTTTCCTCGAGCTGCCGGCCGGTGGCGCCGAGCAGCCGCGCGCCCTGCTCCGCGGCGCCGAGTGCGACGAACGACTCTGCCAGCAGCGGGAGGCAGTACACCGTGCCGTAGCGCTCGCCGAAGCGGTAGAGGACGCTCACGCCTTCGGAGAGGAGCGGCAGCGCCTTCTCCGGGTCGCCGTCGATGAGGGTCAAGGCGCCGACATCGGCCGTATAGCGCCCGACGAGGAACGTGTCGCCTCGCTCGCGCGCCGCCGTCAAGCACTCCTCGAACAGCTCCGACGCCTCCTCGTAGCGCCCCTGCCGGAGGAGGAACTCGGCGTAGTTCCCCGTGTCGCGCTCGGGGTGTCCGTGCGCTCCGCGCGAACGGCTGATCTCTATGCACGCTTCGTGAAGCCGCTCCGCGCCCTCGAGGTCGCCGCGCTCCTCGGCCAGCACGGCCTGCAGGCCGAGTGCCCCGCCCATGTTTCTCAGGTCGTCGAGCGTCTCCGACAACCGGAGCCGCTCCTCGGCGGCGGCCTCGGCACCCTTCCGGTCGCCCATGGCGCGACAGATCCAACCGAGCCCGCCGAGCACCTCCGCCCGCTCCAGACCTTCGGCGCCGTCTGCGAGGGCCCGCTCCAGCCAGCTCCTACCCTCGCGCAGGTAGCCGTGCGTGTTCCAGAAGATCCGCATCGAGATCACCAGTCGCCGGAACAGCTCGGGCCGGTGCTCGACGGTCCACGCAAGGGCGGCGCGGACGTTTGCGATCTCCGTCTCGAGGCGGAGCTCCCATGCAGCTCGCGACGGCCCGGCCAGCTCGTCCCGCGCGCGCTCGGCAAGCTCCGCGAACGTGAGCGCGTGTCGCTCACGCAGCTTCGCTGCGTCCGGCGACGCCTCGAGTCGTTCGAGCGCGTACTCGCGGATCGTCTCGAGCATCAAGAAACGGTCGCTGCCGACCGGCTTCAGCAGGCTGAGGTCCACGAGAGCCGTCAACACATCGAGGTCTGCTCCGGAGACCTCTTCGGCTGCCTCCAGCGAGAAGCCGCCCATGAAGACGGCGAGACACCGAAATGCTGTGCGCGCCTGCTCGTCGAGCAGGTCGTAGCTCCACTCGATCGCGGCCCGCAGCGTGCGCTGGCGCTCGGGTGCATCTCTCGGGCCGCCGGTCAGAAGCGGCAGAACGTAGTCGAGCCGCTGGAGCAGCGTATTGGGGTCGAGGATCTTGGTGCGGGCAGCAGCAAGCTCGATCGCGAGCGGCAGCCCGTCGAGGCGCCGGCAGATCGCCGCCACGACACCGTCGGGCTCGATCTCCCGTCCAACCGCGCGCGCACGTTCGACGAAGAGCTTCACCGCGTCTGCATCGGGCAGCGGCTCGAGTGGATACTCGCGCTCGCCCGAAAGGCGGAGCGGGGCCCGGCTCGTGACGAGGAGGCGCAGACGCGGCGCCGCCGCAAGCAGCGCCCCCAGCGACGGCGCGGCCTCGAGCAGATGCTCGGCGTTGTCGAGCAGGAGGACCGCTTCCCGATTACGGAGAGCCTCGACGCCTGTGGCGCCGAGCGTCTTCGCCACGGTCGGCACGACGAGGTCTGGCTCGGACAGCTCCGAGAGCGAGACCCAGAAGACGCCGTCGACGATGTGGCCGACCATCTCGGCGGCGACCTGCAGTGCGAGGCGAGTCTTCCCCGTGCCTCCCGGCCCCGTGAGGGTGACGAGCCGGCTGCCGTCGGAGAGGAGCGATACGAGCTCCTTCAGCTCGGACTGCCGGTCGAGGAGGGAGCTCCTCGCGATCGGCAGATTCGTGGCATCGAGCGTCTTCAGCGCCGGGAAGTCCTCCGAGCCGAGCTGGTAGAGCCGTATCGGC
The DNA here is from genome assembly GCA_035693525.1 of Gaiellaceae bacterium. GTDB lineage: Bacteria > Actinomycetota > Thermoleophilia > Gaiellales > Gaiellaceae > Palsa-739. The sequence continues at coordinate 3,865 of DASSGL010000018.1, forward strand.
TCGGACAGGTCCTTCAGCCGGTGCTCGCCGAGGTCGCGAACCGCCATCCCCGTCAACAGGTTGCGCGTCGTCTGGGTCAGGAGGACTTGCCCTCCGTGACCGGCCGCACACACGCGCGCCGCGCGGTGGACGTCGATGCCGACGTAGCCCTCCTCGGTCGCGGTCGGCTCGCCGGTGTGAACGCCGATGCGCACCCGTACAGGGCCGCTCGCAAGCGACTCCGTTGCCTCCGCCGCGGCAGCGACGGCGTCGGAGGCACGCGCAAACGCGACGAAGAACGCGTCGCCCTGGGTATCGACCTCGACGCCTCCGTGACGGGTGAATGCGTCGCGCAGCAGCCGACGGTGGTCGCCGAGGATGTCGACGTACCGCTCTCCGTACGCGTCGAGCAGCCGCGTCGACCCTTCGATGTCGGTGAAGAGGAAGGTGACAGTACCGCTCGGAGGCGCATCGATCATTGCCGACTGTCTTACCACTCGGCAGCAGGAGTTGCGTCGAGAATGGCTCCATGACACTGCTCGCCGAGCTCGTTGCCGCCTCGGAGCAGGTGGCCGGCACGACCTCGCGCTCGCGCAAGGTCTCGATCCTCGCGGAGCTGCTGCGGACGCTGGACGCGAGCGAGGTTGCGATCTCGGCCGGATTCCTGTCTGGCGTTCCAAGGCAAGGTCGGGTTGGGATCGGGTTCTCGACGGTGTACGGCGTCGACGGCGGGCCGGCGCACGACCCGTCCCTCACCGTCGGCGATCTCGACACTGCGATCACGGAGCTCCAGGGCGTGACCGGCAGCGGATCTGCGGCCCGTCGCAAGCAGCTTCTCGCCGATCTGCTCGGACGAGCGACCGCGCAGGAGGCCGACTTCATCAGACGGCTCCTCACGGGCGAGCTCAGGCAGGGGGCGTTGGCCGCCGTGATGACCGATGCGATCGCAAAGGCGGCCGGGGTCTCCGCGGAGGTCACGCGCCGCGCGCTCATGCTCTCGGGCGACCTTCCGCGCACGGCCGAGATCGCGATGGGGGAGGGAGAGGACGGCCTTCGTGCCGTCGGCTTCGAGATCTTTCGCCCGATCATGCCGATGCTCGCCTCTCCGGGCGAGAACGTTGCCGACGCGATCCGGAGCTTCGAGCGTGCGTCGGTGGAATGGAAGCTGGATGGGATTCGGGTGCAGATCCATCGCCGCGCGGACGAGGTCCGCATCTACACGCGCAACCTGAACGAGATCACCAACGCGCTGCCGGGTGTCGTCGAGGCGGTGCTCGGTCTACCCGTCGAGGAAGCGGTGCTGGACGGCGAGGCGTTGTGGATGAGCGACGACGGCCCGGCCGCCTTCCAGGACACGGTGTCGCAGATCGACAACTCCGCGCCGCCGGAGGGAATCGTGACGTTCCTGTTCGACGCGCTCCACGTCGACGGCGACGATCTGCTCGACCGACCGCTGCACGAGCGCGCCGCATGGCTCGAAGCGATCGCGCCGCATCTCAAGATCCCGGCGGTCGTCACCTCTGATCCGGAGGAGGGACAGCGCGTCCTCGAGGAGTCGTTGAAGGCCGGGCACGAGGGCGTCGTCGTGAAGGACGCCTCGTCGCCCTACGCCGCGGGCCGCCGCGGCAAGGCGTGGCGCAAGGTGAAGCCCGTGCGGACCTATGACCTCGTCGTGCTCGGAGCGGAGTGGGGTCACGGACGGCGTCAGGGGTGGCTCTCGAACCTCCATCTCGGCGCCCGCGAGCCCGGTACCGGCACGTTCGTGATGGTGGGCAAGTGCTTCAAGGGGTTGACGGACGAGCTCCTGCGATGGCAGACGAAAGAGCTGCTCGAGCGCGAGACGGGCCGCTCGGGGATCGCGGTCCTCGTGCGACCCGAGCTCGTTGTCGAGATCGCGCTCGACGGCGTCCAGTCCTCGACCCGCTACTCGGGCGGGGTCGCGCTCCGGTTCGCTCGGGTCAAGCGCTACCGCCCCGACAAGAGCGCCGACGAAGCCGACTCGATCGACGACCTCCGCGCGCTGCTCCAGAGGTCCGGCGACGACGCCGCCAATTAGTCGAGCTGGTCGATGACGAGCGCCACCGCGAAGCCGAGCGTCGTCACGACGCCGACGAGCTTGCCGCCGTGCTCGTACGCCTCGGGCATCATCGTGTCGGCGAGCATCGTCAGGATCGCGCCGGCGGCGAACGCGAGCACGAACGCCTCCGTGTCGGCCGAGGTGTGCCGGAAGGCGACGTAACCGACGAGCGACGCAAGGCCCGAGACGACGGCGATCAGCGTCCACATGCCGAGGATCCGCCGCGCCGGCCAGCCGCTCGCCGTGAGGCCGGCCGTGGACGAGATCGCCTCGGGCACGTTCGAGATGAAGACGGCCGCGAGGTACGCGGCGCCCACGGCTCCGCCCTCGTAGATCGTCAGTCCGATCACGAGCGACTCGGGGATGCCGTCGAGCACGGTGCCGAGCACGATCGGCAGCGCAGACTCGTCCACCTGCTGCCCCCGTGCGCTCTTGCGGCTCGCACCGCCCGCGCGGTCGATCAGCAGGTCACCGCCGAAGAAGACGCCGCAGCCCGCAAAGATCCCATAGAGGGTGGCGCCGTGCCCCGATGCCATGCCGATCGCCTCCTCGACGAGGTCGAATGCGACCGCGCTGATCAGGACGCCCGCGCCGAAGCCCATGATCAGCCCGATGACACGCAGCCCGATCCGGACTCGCAGCGTGACGGCAGCACCGAGAACGAGCGAGGACGCCGCGAGCAACCCCCAGGCGAAGGCTCCGGCCACCGCCAAAACCTTACGAACAATTCACGCTTGCTGACGCGGACGCGTCATGGGCGCAAGCAAGCTGAAGCCCACACTGCCTCATGGCCAGGCTCGTCTCCCGCAGCGTCAAGGAAGCTCCGTGCGCTGCGGATAACCGGGCTGGCTTCCGACATCTCGCCAAGCTTCAGTGAAACCGCCTGTCACGTTCGCCCTGCCACTCGTCGCCGCGCTCGCCTTGGGAGTGCCGGCTGCATTCGCGGGGCCAGTCGGAATCGCCCACACGCAGTCCTCCAAGCCGTCTGTGAAGACGCTCACCTACAGCGAGCTGCTGAGCACGATCGACGCGAACAAGGTCGGCTCGGCCCGCATCTCCGGTGAGGCGACCCGGACGCAGATCACGGTTGTGCTGCGGAACGGCACGACGGCGGTGTCCTCGTACCTGCCGTCCGACACGCTCGTCCAGCAGCACCTCGTCGAACATCACATACCGGTGAGCGTCGCCGGGCCGCGCTCGAGGTTCTGGATGAACCTGCTGCCTCCGCTGGCCGTCGTCATCCTCACTCTCGCGGCCGCCTTCTTGCTCGTGCGCCGCGGCGGCAGGGTGCCGATCAGGGGTCGTCGCGGGGGCCTCTCCGCGAGCCCCGTCCGGACGTACTCGAGCACCGTCCGGTTCGAGGACGTCGCCGGCTGCGACGAGGCGGTCGACGAGGTGCGCGAGATGGTCGACTTCCTGCGCGAGCCGGAGCGCTTCGCGCGGGTCGGCGCTCGCATCCCGAGCAGCGTCCTTCTCTACGGCCCGCCGGGAACGGGCAAGACCCTGATCGCAAAGGCCCTCGCCGGCGAGGCAGGCGTTCCGTTCTTCGCCGCCTCCGGCTCGGAGTTCATCGAGATGTACGTGGGCGTGGGCGCGAAGCGGATCCGCGACCTGTTCGCCCGTGCCCGCCGCTGCGAAGGAGGAGCCGTCGTCTTCTTCGACGAGATCGACGCCATCGGCCGCCACCGCTCGAGCGGCGCCGCACCGGGCGGCAACGACGAGCGCGAGCAGACGCTGAACCAGCTGCTCGTCGAGCTGGACGGGTTCGACACGTCGAGCAAGGTGGTCGTCGTCGCCGCCACCAACCGGCTCGACATCCTCGACAAGGCGCTCCTGCGCCCCGGACGGTTCGGCCGCCAGGTGCCCGTCGACCTGCCCTCGAAGAGCGGCCGGGAAGCGATCCTCAAGGTGCACGCCGCCGGCAAGCCGCTCGCCGACGACGTCGACTTCCCGCTGCTCGCGGAGTCGACGGCAGGTCTCTCGGGCGCAGATCTCGCCGAGGTCGTCAACGAAGGCGCGATTCTCGCCGCGCGCGCGAACCGGGCCGTGGTCACGCAGCGCAACCTGCACGATGCCGTTCTCCGCGTGCTGCTCGGTCCCGAGAAGCGCAACGCGATGCTCGCGGAGGGGGAGCTCGAGATCATCGCCTACCACGAAGCCGGACACGCGCTCGCCGCGGAGCTGTGCCCGAACCACGACAAGCCGCTGCACGCGACCGTGCGCCCGCGCGGCAGGGCCGGCGGCTTCGTCTACATGGGGCGCACCGACAGAGCGCTGGAGGATGCCGACCTGATTCACGAGAAGATGGTCGTGGCTCTCGCCGGCCGTGCCGCCGAGCAGATCGTCTTCGGCAAGGTCTCCTCGGGCGCCGCCAACGACCTCGAGCAGGTGAACGCGATCGCGCGCCAGGCCGTCGAGCGGCTCGGGCTCTCACCCGAGGTCGGCCAGATCATCAGCTTCAACGACCGCAGCCAGCTGTCGCAGGAAGCGCTCGGGCTCGTCGACCGGGTCGTCGAGCAGTTCGTCCACGCTGCATACGAGGACGCGCTCGAGCTTCTCTCCGGCAACGTCGCGTCGCTCCAGAGGCTCGCCGAGCTCTTGATGACCCAGAAGGACCTGGAGCGGGTCGACATCCTGAGCGCCATCTCGAACACGACCCCGTCCGTCAAGCTGCAGTCCGGGTTCGGCACGCGCGTGGAGAGGGTCGACGCGATCGACGAGGCGGAAGAGGGCGGAGCGCTCGAGCCGCGGCCCGCGCGCGTGATCCGCCCGATGCGCGGCACCGGGGGCTTCCGTCTGCGCGAGCGCCTGCTCGGAGGAGCCGCCGTCGCGACGGCGGTCGGCTCCGAGCCGCAGCAGTAGACGTCCCGCTCACCACACCCGGACGCTGTTGTCACTTTTGTGGCGACGGTGGTAGCTTGAAACTCTGCGGCTCTTCGTTCGTGGGAAGGAGGGCCAGGATGTGAGTAGCGCGCTTTCACCAGCTTCCCCACGCCCCCGTTCCCGTCGAGGTCCCGGAGGCGGAAGGAGGTAGCGATGGCGAAGAAAGCGGAGGCGCGTCGTGAGACCGCCGAGGGTCTCGGACGGTCGCTCGGCCGCCTGGCCGAACGGCTTCAGGAGACCGGCATGATGCGTGAAGGGACGGTCGTCCTTCATCTGAGCGGGTCTGCCGGGGGCGACTACCACCTCGAGACCAGGGGGCGGAAGGTGCAAGTCGTCGATGCAGCAGATGCGCGGCTCGATCGCGAGGTTGCGCTCGAGATTCGAGGAGACGCCGAGACGGTCCAGGCGATCATCGACGGCGACAAGGACGCCGCCAAGGAATTCTTCGCCGGCGGGATCCGAGTGCGCGGCGACCTGCGCTACCTGAGCGACGTCATGCTCGAGCTGGGTCTCCTCGAGCGGCCGCTGTGACTCGTCCGAAGGAGGTTCCTTGTGGCTGAGACAAGCGGGTTGGTGCAGAAGCTGAGCGTCGGTCAGTCGTTCAGCTGCGCCTGGATCGGGCCGACACCGACGAACACCGAGCTCCTCCTCGTCACGAGCAGCGGCTCAGCGGCCGATGCGGCCTTTGCCGGAAGCCTCGTCGACACCCTGTCCGCGGCCCTGACGAACTATCGCGCGGTCGTGGCCGTCCACGGCGACCACGACGCGAAGATCACTGCTCTTCGTATCGACCCCGTGTAGGGAGGTCTCGCGATGGCCGTCACGACCGGCTTCGTCCAGCGGTTCACGTGGCTGAAGGGCGGTCCGACGGCGTGCGTGTGGGTCGGGTCGGCGCCGTCACCGGCGGAGCTGCTCTATATCCAGATCCTCCCCGCCGACAGCGCGTCGACCGTCGCGTTCAAACGCGCGATGGTCGGTCTGCTCGTCAAGGCCCAAGTGACCGGTCGCGAGGTAGATGTCGGGCATCCGGACGGCTCCGCAGAGGTTACGAGCGTGGCGACGACGTCGTGCAACCCGAACCAGACCCCGTTGCAGCTGGACGCCATCGAGATCACGCAGGCGGTGCAGGATCTTGCACAGGCCGTGCCGCTCATCGCGCGCAAGAGAACGGTGGTCCGTGTCTACCTCAGCAACTATGCCTCCGCGCCGGCGACCGTACGCGGAGAGCTCAGGCTTCGGCGCGGCCCTTCCGACCCGCCTCTGATCCTGCCGTCGCTGAACGCGACGGTGCTCGATCAGGCACAGGCCGGCAACCCGTCGGCCGCGCGCACCGACGCGACGCGGAGCCTCAACTTCGTGCTGCCCGATTCGCACACAGGGCCCGGTCCGCTGGCGATCAGCATCGCCGACGTCACGGACGTCGTCAGCGGCAACCCGATCGCCTTCGGCTGCGACCGCAGGCCGTCGGTCTGGTTCCACGCGAGCCCGCCGCTCCGAGTACGGATCGTCGGCTTCCGCTACACACAGGGAATGCCGCCTGTGACGTACACGCCGACGAATCTCGACTTCCAGATGCTGCTCTCGTGGCTCGGACGCGCGTACCCGGTGTCGCAGGTCCTGAGCTCGACGGGCCTCGTGGACGCCACGGCACCCCCGCCGTTCGGGTGCGGCGACATCAACGCTCAGCTTGCCGCCCTCCGGGCTCTCGACATGAGCTCCGGCGGGGACCAGCGCACCCACTACTACGGCCTCGTGAGCGACGGGGGCTTCTTCATGCGCGGCTGTGCAGGTGTCCCGTACTCGACGCCGGACCCGAGCGCCGTCGGCTCCGGCCCGACCGGGCCTGGGACGTGGGGCTGGGACTTCGACGGGACGTACGGCGACTGGTACGGAGGGCACGAGCTCGGGCATACGTACGGCCGCCTGCACCCCGGGTTCTGCGGGGAGACGCCGGACGACCTGCTTCGCTATCCCTTCGCGCACGGGCAGCTCGCGAACACCGATTCGAGCTTCGTCGGCTTCGACGTCGGCGACCCGGTCCTCAACCTCCCTCTGACTGCGCTCCGCGGGACGCAGTGGCACGACGTCATGACCTACTGCAACTACCAGTGGCTGAGCTCGTACACGTATCAGGGCATCCGCCTTCGCCTCCTCGCGGAAGCCGCTCTCCCGGCGTCGACCGGCCCCGGCGCACCCTCGCCCGGTGGGGGAGGACGCCCCGACGAACGGTATCCCGGACCGGCCCGAATCGAGCAGACGGCGGCGGAGAGCGCAGCCGGCGAGACCATGATCAGCGTCGTCGCGAGGGTGAATCTGACGAAGAGACAGGGCAAGCTCCAGTACGTTCACCCCGTCCCCGGCGCGAGCATCTCGCACGTCGTCGACGAGAGCCCCGTCTCGCTTCGCGTCGTCGAGCAAGGCGACCGGCGTTCGCCGGAGTATCCGGTGGAAGTCAGGCTCAACTCAGAGCTGTCCCCTGCCGACGACCGCGAGGGCCTCGTGGACGCGGTCGTACCCGTGACGGGTACCGCGCGTGCAGTCGAGTTGCTGATCGGTGGGGACGTCGCAGACACGTTCGAGCCGGCCCGAGATCCACCGGCGATACGCGCGCTGCGCGCAGTCGGCACGGATGCAGACGGCGTTCGTATGGCGGTCGAGTCCGAGCAGCCGATCGAGCAAAGCCAGAGCTACGCAGTGCAAGTGAGCAGCGACGGAGGCCGAAGCTGGCAGACGATCGGCGTGGGCCTGCGCGAGCCCACCTTCACGCTGGATCGAGCCCATTTCCCAGATGGGCGTGATATCGAGGTCCGCGTCATCGCCACCAACGGCTTCACGAGCCGAGAGGTCAGACATGAGAGCCTCCGCCTGAGCAGCTGACTTCGTGCTCCGCCCAGCTGCGCTCCTCGTCCCGGCGGTGTGCGCCGCGCTCGCCTTCCCGGTAGTCGCGGCGGCGCAGATCCGGGTCGGCGCGCTCGAGCACGCACTTCGAGCCGGAGGCTTTTACACCGGATCGAGCCCTGCTTCGGCGTCGGCCGTCTCGTCGGCCCCGAGGCAGGTCACGCTCGGAAGCAGGGCTCTTCGTCGCGGAGCCCGCGGCTCGGATGTGGCGGAGCTCCAGCTCGCGCTCGCGTGGCAGGGCTTCCCGTCGGGGAGGATCGACGGCCGCTTCGGCCCGCGGCTCCGATCGGCGTTGATCCGCTTCCAGCGAGCCGCCTCGGTGGATGCCGACGGCGTCGCGGGTGCCGCCACGTTCGCGTCGCTGCGGAGGGCGCCCCCTGCGTCGCCGATTCCGCTCGTTTGGCCGTTGCTTGCGGGGCTCGGCGACCGCTTCGGCCCTCGAGGACAACGATTTCACGCGGGCCTCGATCTGCTCGCGACCGCGGGGACGGCGGTGATCTCGGCCGCGCCCGGCCGGGTGACGTGGGCCGCGAGACGTGACGGCTGGGGAAAGCTCGTCACGATCGCCCACGGGCACAACGTCCGCACGATGTATGCGCACCTCTCCAGCATCGACGTCAAGGTCGGCGACTGGGTCGCGGGCGGCGCGCTCCTCGGACACGTCGGTGCGACCGGCGATGCCACCGGGCCGCATCTGCACCTCGAAGTACGTGTCGGCGGCGCCGCGATCGACCCCCTGCGCGCGCTCGTCCCGCTGCCCGACGGCGTCTAGCGGACGGCTCGACCCTCGTCGTCCGCCGGCCGCGCAACCATGACCCTAGGTCATGGCTGATGGTTTCGAGTCCGACCTGCCCGGCCCCGAGGAGCTCGCCTGCCGCGCCCTGAAATGGTTTCTTCGCGGGGGCACCTGGCCGGCGCTCGCGCGCGAGCTGGCCTGGACCGCGGCCCAGTCGGCGGGCGCCAACTACGCGACGATCGAGTGGCTGACGCCGCTCGTCGAGGCGCGCCTCGCCGAGAGCGTCGACGGGCTCGAGTTCACGGCGGACATGGCCGCCGTTCGTGCACGGTGCGCGCACGTTCGCCGCCGGCCGCACGATCGCGAAGGCGCCGACACCGCCGCGACGCTGGAAGGTTACGAGGCGGCCGTACAGCGGCTCGGCAGGCTCTACGCCGACGAGCTCGAGTGGGCGATCTCGCTGCTCTCGGACCGTCTCGGCTCCGGACGCCGCGGGGCGCGCCATTCGCCATTCGCGGTGCGCCCGCGGCACGCCGCCTAGTAGTCGGGGCAAGTGTCGCTGGAAGCACCCGTTCTCCTCGCTCGACGTCGGCGCGGCAACCCTCGCGAACGACGTCGTGTTCACCTCGACCTACACCGGCACGAGCTACGCTCTGTCGACCAAGGACGGGTCGGTCCTCTGGTCGGCGAAGGCTCCGACGGGCATCAACTCGTTCCCGGCCGTGACGAAGACCATGTTCATCGTCGGCGCCGGCGCCCCGAGCGCCGCGAAGCATCCGACGAACGAGATCATCGCCTATTCGCTGAACGGCAGTAGGCAGAAGGGACGCCGCGCCGGACGAGCTCCGGCGCGGCGTCTCCGTTTCCCGGCTACCAGGCCGACGGCGGCGGCGGTGGTACGACCGGCGGGCGGTCGTCGCAGGTGATCGTGTTCGGCAGCTCCCACGGCGCGAGCCACGGGCCCGTCGTTCCACCGCCGTCGTTCCCGCCGAGATCCGTCACCGTGAACTCTGAGCCTGCGGGCGTGAAGTGGAACGACCCGCAGTTGTTGATGCCGACAGCTCCGACGTTGCGGGCGTCGACGTTCTCGAACGTCGCACTGCCGGCCGAACGGGCGCTCAGCACTGAGGTGCCCGTGCCGTCGACGTGGATGTCCCTGAAGTGCACATTCGAGATCGAGTACTGATCCTTCACCGGGAAGTCCGAGACGATCAGCATCGCGTTGTAGGTGCTCTGCAGGAAGTTGTCGCCCGTCACCTCGATGTCGGCGGTCAGCGAGCCCTCGAGCGCATAGAGCCAGATCGCGCCGAGGCCGATGTTCCAGTTGAGCTCGTACGAGCCTGCCCGCACGGTCGTGTTGTTCGTGAACGAGAGATGGCCGGCGAACGGCGTCGATCCGAAGCGCTGCCCGGCGTGAAGGCCGCTGCCCTCGCGAACCGGATCCGCGACGACGTTGTTCGAGATGGTGTTGTCCCGGCCGCCGTAGACGGCGATGCCGTTCGCGAGCACGGGGCTCTGAACGGTGTCGTGGTCGAACACGTTGTTCGCGTCCTCGATCGCCGGATTCCCCGCGACGGTCTGCGACCACATCGCCATCGCATCGTCGGCCGTATTGCGGATCAGCGAGTTGACGACCGTCGAGCTCGTCACTCCCTGGTGGAAGTTGACGCCGTCCGCGATCTGGTCGGCGATGACGGTGTTCGAGATCGTCACGTTGGTCAGCGGCCCGTCCAGCCAGATGCCGACCTTCGTGTGATGGATGTAGAGCCCGTCGATCGTCGAGTTGCTCAGCGCGCCGCCGATGCCGTTCACCTGGTCGGTGTCGACCCGGTCGCGCACGTCGCCTTCGATCGCGAAGGCCGAGAGGTGCACATTGCTGCTTCCTCCGTCGGCTGCGTACCTTCCGTAAAAGCCGACGCCGGTGTGGACCGAGCCGTCCGGGGCGGGCGAGCTCAGCGTGACCTGATGGCCCTTGACGATCGACCACCAGCTGCCGGCACCCGCGATCGTCACGTCGTCGACGACGATGTGCCTGTTCACCTGGAAGGTGCCTGCCGGGATGTACACCGTCTTGTGCTGGAGCCTCGCAGCCGCGACTGCACGGTCGAATGCGTCCGCGGAGTCATTGATTCCCCGAGGGTCGGCACCGAAGTCGGTCACCGACACCGAGCCGCGGGGCTGCGGCACCGGCTCGGCCACGTTCTGGAAGTCGGCGAGGTCGATGACCGTCCATGCCTCGTTCGAGTCGGTCGGCACCGTCAGGCGGACGACGTCGCCCGCTGCATACGTCCGATTGAGCCGCACGCGCTGCTCGTCGTAGAAGTGCATCGGCCTGAACGGCATCGGCACGACCGGCGGCGGACTGGTCGCAGCCGGAACGCATGAGCATTCCGTGATCCACCAGTCCGGGTGGAGCACGCCGGCGCTCGGGTCGTTCGTGAACGGATAGAGGTTGTAGAGGTACGAGTACTTCGACGTGAGCGTGACCGTCTGCGGGTGCGTGTTGCCGCGGCCGTCGGCGTGGTTGTCGACGTCCACCGTCAAGGGGGCGTCGATCCCGCCGCCCGTGGCAGCATCGGGGATCGAGTACCGGATCGTGAGCGCGTTCGCCGGGCGCGTGAGCGTGAAGGCGACGTACTGACCGGGCGAGAGCCGTACCGCTTGCCGTCCGGACGCCTCGCCGGCAAGGGTGTACGCCGACGTGTCGAACGGGAGAATCGTCCCGTTCGTCGCGGCGTTCTCCGCCTCTTGCTCGACGATGCCGAGCTGCGCCCCGCGGCCGGTGACGAGGGCCGGGTCGATCCCGGCGACGGTCTCGCGCGGAGGAACCTGTGCGGCCCGCGCGGGGGCCGCAGATGCGGTGGTGGCGAGTGCGGCGAGCGCTGTAGCAGCGAGGAGCACGGTGCGCCTGCGAGGTCCCGGAGCAGCCATCGGCGGTCCTTTCAGCGTTTGATCAAGTATTTGCGGCTACGACAGCAATTCTTGCAAGCTATCGTCGGCTATCTAACGCCTGGTACCGCGCAATGTCAACCGCCGTGCCGGGAACGCAGCGCGTGGTCGGGGCTTGCTATCCCTCGTGCTCGACGCCGAAGGCGATGTTCACCGTCGTCTTGTAGCGCGTGATCCGCCCGTCCTCGACGGTCGCGCTCATGGAGATGACGTCCGCTCCGGTGATGCCGCGAATCGTTCGCGACGCTTCCTGTACGGCCGCGTCGGCGGCCTTCGCAAAGCTCTCGGGTGACGAGCCGATGATCGTGACGACTTTTGCGACGTCGGCCACTCTTGCCTCCTTCTTCTCGAGCGCTTCTACCGGTACGACGCCCCGCCAAACCTCGAGAGGCGTCAGTCCTGCGGCACGGTCAGCTCGAAGCGGGCTCCGTCGGTGCGTGGCGCGAGAACCAGCTCGCCTCCATGGGCACGGGCGTATGCCCGCGCGATCGTGAGCCCGAGGCCCGGGCCGCGCGCGTCGGGTGCGCGCGCGAACCGTTCGAACACCCGCGGCTGAAGCTCTTCGGGCACGCCCGGCCCGGAGTCCTGCACGGCGATGGATACCGCATGGTCGTGCCGTTCGGCGGAAACGAGGATCGGCGGGTTGCCGTATCGGGCCGCGTTGATCAAGAGGTTCGACACGACCCGGTCGATGACCATCGGATCGACGACTGCAGTGAGACTCGGCTCGACCTCGAGCTCCACGGCGATGTCGCGGGGAACGGTCGCGCGGACGATCTCGTCGAGCGTGTCACGAAGCACGAGTGGCTCCGGGCTCACCGCGATCCGGCGGGAGTCGAGCTGCGAGAGGTCGAGTAGCTGCTCGGTCAGGCGGCGGAGCCGCTCGGCTTGCTCGTACCCGACCCGAAGCAGCTCGTCGCGCGTCTCCGGCGCCAGATCCGCCAGCTCGGCGAGCGTCGCGAAGATGCCGTAGACCGCGGTCGCCGGCGTGCGAAGCTCGTGCGAGGCGATCGCGACGAAGTTCGACTTCAGCTCTTCGAGCGCCAGTGTCTGCTCGTGGAGACGTCCCCGCTCGACCGCGACGGCGACGCGGTCGGCGACGAAGCCGAGCAGCTCGACGTCGTCGATCGTGAACCTCCGAGGTGCGAGCGTGCCGACGTGGAGGACGCCGATCGCATGGTTCTGGACCAGCAGGGGAACGCCCAGTAGGGACTTGATGCCCTTCTCGCGGAGGATCGGGTTCAGAACGTCCGCGTGATCGACGTCGTCGAGGATCACGGGCCGCCGCTCCGCCGCGACCCGGCCGGCGAACCCCTTGCCGAACGGGATCCGCACGCCCTGCTCGACCTCCTCCTCGATCCCGACGGCGGCCCGCGCCACGAGCTCACCGTGCTCTTCGTCCAGCAGCAGCACCGCGCAGGTGTCGGCCGCGAGGATCTCGCGAATCCGAGGAAGCAACACCGTCAGGAGCTCGGCCACGTCGAGATGTGCGAGCGCCACGTCCGTGATCGCCTGCACGTGCTCGATCCGTTTCCGGGCGACACGCTCGAGCTCGAACAGTCGGGCATGCGCGATCCCGACAGCGGCTCGCTCGGCGGCCAGTTGCAGGAACTCCGTCTCCTCTTCGCTGAATCGACGCTTGGTCAGGCTGCCGACGTGAAGGACGCCGATGACCTCGTCGTGGGCGACCAGTGGGACGCCGAGCAAGGACTTGATGCCTTTCTGGCGTAGAAGCGGGTTCAGGACGTCCGCGTGATCGACGTCGTCGAGGATCACGGGCCGCCGCTGGGCGGCCACTCGGCCGGCAAACCCCTTGCCCAGGGGGACCCGCACTCCGTGCTCGACCTCCTCCTCGATTCCGACGGCGGCCCGCGCCACGAGCTCGGCTCGTTCTTCGTCCAGCAGGAGCACGGCACAGGTATCGACCCCGAGTGCCGCGCGGATCCTCTCCAGGAGCGTCAGGAGCAGCTCGTCCAGCTCCAGCGACGACAGCGCTGCGTCCGTGACCAGCTGCAGTCGCCGCAAACGCTCCGTGTCTGCAGGAAGGCCCGTGCTCATCTGGCGCGTGGTCTCGACGCTTACCTCTCGAGCCGGTCGAGGCCGTGGTGGACGGTGGAGATCATGTAGGGCGAGAATCCAGCCTCGCGTAGCTTCCCGAGGAGCGAGTCCATGTAACGCAGTCGCGTTGGCCGGATATCGACTCGATGGCCGTAAGCTTAAGGCGAACGAAGGAGAAAGCGGTGTCCCCGGCGGCCGGGAGACGGGCGGACAGATGAAGGCGATCGTCCGGAGCGCCTACGGACCGCCCGACCGCCTGGAGCTCCGGGAGGTCGAGCGGCCCGAGGTCGCGGACGACGGTGTGCTGGTACGGGTGCGCGCGACCTCGGTGAACCGGGGGGACTGGTACGGCCTGACGGGCAGGCCGTACGTCGTACGTCCGATGATGGGGCTGCTCAAGCCGAGGTCGCAGCTCCTGGGCGGCGACTTCGCGGGAACCGCCGAGGCGGTGGGGAAGGACGTCACGGACATCGCGCCGGGCGACGAGGTCTTCGGCGGGAGGGATGGAGCGTTCGCCGAGTACGTCTGCTCTCGGAACGGCGTCGCACGGAAGCCGGCGAACCTGAGCTTCGAGGAGGCTGCGGCCGTTCCCGTTGCCGCGCTCACCGCGCTGCAGGGCCTCCGCGACAAGGGCCGGCTCGAGCCGGGCCAGAAGGTGCTGATCAACGGCGCGTCGGGAGGCGTGGGCACGTTCGCCGTACAGATCGCGAAAGCGCTGGGCGCGGACGTGACCGCCGTCTGCAGCACACGGAACATCGAGCAGGCCGAATCGCTCGGCGCCGATCGCGTCGTCGACTACACCCGCGAGGACTTCACGCGGAGCGGAACGCGGTACCACATCGTCTTCGACGTCGCGGGAAGCAGATCGTGGCCGGAGGTCCGGCGCGTCCTCGAGCCGCACGGGACGCTCGTCATGGTCGGCGCACCGGAGGGCGACCGGTGGCTCGGCCCCTTGTCGCACCTTGCGAGGGTGCGGCTCGCGTCACTGCGGGGCTACCCGAAGGCCGTGTTCTTCATCGCGAAGTTCAACAAGCCGGACATGGACGTTCTCCGCGAGCTCGTCGAGTCCCGAAAGGTCAAGCCCGCGATCGAACGGCGCTACGAGCTGAGCGAGATCGCCGACGCTCTCCGCTACATGGGCGAGGGACATGCGCAAGGCAAGCTCGTCGTCACCGTCTAGCTCGCGGTCGCGTCGAGCTCAGTGCAGGGTCACGTCGAACAGCCCACGATCGAAGTACGTCCCGACGTCGTGGTAGCTCCCGTTCCATAGCACCGCGTTTCCGAGGTAGGTCCCCCGGCTCACCATCGGGGTCGTGTAGCTGAAGCTCGCCGATCCCGTCGCCCCGGCGGCGAGGAAGGTCGAGGCCGAAGAGACGTACGGCCACGAGAAGTCGCGTGCGTCGAATCCCTCGGAGATGTCGTTCGCGAAATTCGCGAGGCCGAAGAAGATCGTCACGAACACCGGGTAGTAGCCGCCGGGATCGGGATTGGCGAACCAGACCTGATAGCTCGCAGGACTGCCCGGGGTCGTGCCGCTCGTCCAGCCCTGGGCATAGATGTACGGCGACTTTCCGGATTCGCCTCGGATCTTCTTCGCGAGCTCCTCCTCACTCGGACTCGTGAACGCAAGCCCTCGCTGGAGCGCCTGCTGCTTCAGTACCTCGATCTCCTCGAGGCGTCGCTTCAGCTCGTTCTGGATCTCGGCTTCGGACCGCCGCCGTGCCATGTGGTCTCCTCTCGGATAGGTGTCCTTCGACTCGTGAGGAGTCCCTGCGTCTCGGCAGAGGTGAGCTGGCCGCAGCTGCCAGGAAGAACGAGCATGCGACTCCTTCGGCTCCAGGATTCCACCCCCTGGAGCCACGGTCAAGCGTCGGACTGGGGCCCGCTCCGGCGGGCCCCAGT
Organism: Gaiellaceae bacterium; assembly: GCA_035693525.1. GTDB lineage: Bacteria > Actinomycetota > Thermoleophilia > Gaiellales > Gaiellaceae > Palsa-739. The sequence goes on from DASSGL010000018.1 coordinate 19,347, forward strand.
CGTGTCGTGCGATCGGCTACGGGAAGGACACGACGTTCGACGGGTGGGTGTTCGCGTCCGTCGGTCCACCGACGTCGTTGACCACGTGGTCGATCGTCCCGTGGTTCGTGATCGACAGGGCGAGGAGGTCGTGCAGCTTCACGCCGGGCGTGCCCGGCACCTCGAACGCACGGCTCGCGTGGATCGTGGGATCCACGTTGAAGAAGCAGTAGCTGCCGAGGCCCCACGCCTCGTGAGTCGTCACCGAGTCCGCGACCTTGTAGGCAGCGAAGCCGAGCACGCCGTCGTGCTGCCACGCAGCCTGGTTCGGCGGGTCGTACGGCATCTCGTTCTGGAACATGATCGTCTTGCCTCCGTCGCCGTTCCAGACGACGTCGTAGCGCTGGAAGTGCTCCGAGAAGAGGCCGGTGGCGATGACGTCGTCGCCGTTGACGACGACGCCGCTGTCGGAGGTGTTGCTCGTCCAGCCGACGCCGCTGCCGTGATCGGCCCGCCAGGCCCAGATGTCGTCGAGGATCACGTGGTCGCTGTTGACCTCGAGCGCGACGGTCGCCTTGCCGACGTGCGGGCCGCCGATCCGGAAGAAGACGTCCTGCAACGCAGTCGGGTCGTCGGGATCGCTCCACCCGGCGTGGCTGTGGCCCTGACCGGTTCCTGCGTGGGGCAAGCCCACCTGAAGCAGCGCGGGCGAATTGGCAGGGCCTGCGTCGAAGATCAGGCCGGAGATCTCGACGCCGGGAACGTCGGCGACGGTCATGGGAACAACCCCATCCTGCGCCTCCAGCGTCGCCATGCCCAGCCCGAGCACGATCGTATCCGCGCGCTTCACCCTGATCATGTCGCCGATGTCGTACACGCCGGGAGTGAAGAGGAGGTTCTTGCCCAGCGCGAGCGCGTTGTTGATCGCCTGGACGCTGTCGCTCGGCTTCGCGATGAAAAAGTCGTCGATCGGGATCGAGTGTCCTGGCGTCGGACCTCCGGACCACGTCGTGCCCGACGAGTCGAACTGCGCGTCGGGAACGTAGACGGCGAAATGGTTGTCGGAGTCGACATAGAGGAACGGCTTCTCGCGTGACGCCGGGTTCGTCGGAAGCGTCGTGTAGGGCGGGTTAGGGAACGACTGCGCCGGCGCGCCGACGACGCCTGCGAAGACCTGGTTCCAGACGGCGTTCGTCCAGAGGTCGATGTCGCTGTTCCGGACGAGGTACTGCTGCTGCGAGCCGTTGACGACGACGTTGCCCGAGAACTGCGAGTCCGCGATGAAGCCGCCGCTCGCGTACGAGGGCGGCGTGCAGTAGTCCATGAGCGTGGCGAACCCGTTGACGTGGACACGCCGCATCGGCGCCGCCTGCGACGTCGCCCAGAACTCACCCGACTGACAGCCGCTCTTCCCGGCGACGTCGATCGTCAGGTTCGACACGGAACGCTAGAAGTTGACGAGCGCCGTGCAGTTGTCCGGCCCGAAGCACTGGTTGTACGAATCGATCGTCCCGTTCACGGTCACGTCGTTCGGCGAGCTGCCGAGCCCGGCGACGTCGGTGTAGTAGCCGACCTGGAAGTTGAGAGGCTCGTCCGCCGATCCATACGAGCCGGGCTTGAACAGCAGCGCGTACCGCTCGGTCCCGAACTCGTTCGAGACCTGCTGGTCCGAGATCGCGCGGACGACCGACTTGATCTCGCTCGCCGGCATGCTCGGATCGAAGATCTTCACGTTCGCGGTGCGGGCGGGGCGGCCGCCGCCGCGCCGGCAAAGGCGGACGACGCAAGACCACACGCTACGGCCGCGAATGCGACCAGGCGAAAGACGAAAGGCATCTGGAACCCCCTGTGTCCATCGGCTGACGGCTTGACGGCCCGATGCTGCCACATCAGCGGTCGGCGCCGTCCGGCGCGATGATTCGACGATGAGACGGCGCGTGATCGGGATCGTCGTCGCGGTTGTCGTCGTCGTCGGCGTGTTCGTGCTCGTCCTGCCGAAGATCGCCGACTACGGCGCCGTCTGGGCCACGATCCGCGGGCTGACCTGGGAGCAGATTGCGGCGCTCGGAGTGGCGGTCGTGATCAACATCGTCACGTTCGCCCCGCCGTTCATGGCGACTCTTCCCGGTCTCGGATTCCTGCGCGCGCTCGTGGTCACGCAGGCCTCGACGGCCTCGACGTACATCGCACCGGGAGGCGCGGCGGTCGGGATCGGAATCTCCTACGCGATGCTCCGCTCGTGGGGCTTCGAGCCCGGCGCAGTGGCACTCGCGGTCACGTTGACCGGTGTGTGGAACCAGATGTTCATGCTCGGAGCGCCCGCGCTCGCGCTCGCGCTCCTCACGCTCGCCGGTGGATCGAACCCGCTCTTGCAGACCGTTGCGCTGATCGGGCTCACGATCTTCGTCGTCGCGGTGGCGGCGTTCGCCGCCGCACTCAGCGGCGACCGCCTCGCTCACCGCGTCGGAGATCTCGCGGCACGACTTGCGAGCTGGGGCCTACGACGGATCAGGCGACGGCCCGTGAGGTGGGACGGCGGGTCGCTCGTGGCGTTCCGGCGCCGGGCGGTCGGCCTACTGCGCAGGCGCTGGTGGGCCCTGACGCTCGCCACGGTTGCGGGCCAGCTCAGCGTGTTCGCGGTGCTCGTGGTGTGCCTGCGCACGCTCGGGGTCTCTGCCGGCCAGGTCACCCTCACCGAGGCATTCGCGGCCTGGACGCTCGTGCGCCTGCTGGGGTCGCTGCCGATCACGCCCGGCGGGATCGGCGTCGTGGAGCTCGGCCTCACCGGTGCGCTCGTCGGGTTCGGCGGCGCGAACGCGCGAGTCGTCGCAGCCGTTCTGCTCTACCGAGCGCTGACGATCCTGCCGACGCTCGTGCTCGGGCTCGTTGCGGCGGCGGTGTTTCGGCGGTTGCGGCCGCACGCAGCAGCTCCGGCCGCCGCGTCCGGATACGACGAGGCTCGCTGAGGCGCGAGGCGCCCTGACTAGCCCGCCGCGAGGCGGCGGAGCTTCTCCCGGTCCGTGATCAGGTCGATGGCGACGATCCGGTGGTGGGCGATCGTGAAGCTCACGACGGCGAGCGGCCGGCCGAGCTTCCCGACGACGAGGCCGGCGCCGCCGTTGACGAGCGCCGGTCGCGCCAGCCCGGCCAGCGGCCGCCCCACCTGCAGGACACGCCCGGCGACGGACTCTGCCCCTTCGAGCGGCGGCCGCGCGCGACGCCTGTCGGCGCCTGTATCGGCTCGGAAGACGACGTCGCGGTCGAGCACGGCGATGAGCCCCTCGAAGTCTCCCGCCCGAGACGCGGCCAGGAACGCGTCGACGAGCTCGCGTTGCTCCGCGAGATTCGCCTCTTCGTTCAACGGAGCGCCCTGGAGACGACGCCGCGCACGGCTCGCAAGTTGCCGCGTCGCAGCCGGGCTGCGTCCGATGATCGATGCGATCTCGTCGAACGGGACGGCGAACATGTCGTGCAGCACGAACGCCAGCCGCTCGCTCGGCGTCAGCGTCTCGAGGACGACGAGCAGCGCGAACCCGACCGAGTCCGCGATCAGCGCTTCCTCGTCGGGCCTCGTGGAGTCGTCGATCGTCACGATCGGCTCCGGCAGCCACGAGCCGACGGAGTCCTCGCGTCTCGCATTTCGAGCGCGCAACATGTCGAGGCAGACGCGACCGACGACCGTCGTCAGCCAGCCGCCGAGGTTCTCGACCGAGGCACTGTCGACCCGGCTGAGCCGCAGCCACGCCTCTTGCACTGCGTCGTCGGTGTCGTCGACCGAGCCGAGCATGCGATAGGCGATCCTCCGCAGGTGCGGACGGTGCTGCTCGAACTGAGCAGCGAGCCAATCGTCGTTCTCGTGCGCTTCCCGTTCGCTCATGTCACATCCCTCTGTCGGCACCCGTCATTAGAGATGACGCGCCTCATGCGTCGCATGTGACAGACACGGAGGTACACGAATGGCGCCTGACAGCTCGGTTCCGACGCCGGCGATCGACGTGGCCGGCCTCGCCAAGACGTACGCGGGCGACGTCCGCGCCGTGCGGGGGATCACGTTCTCCGTCGCGCCCGGCGAGGTCTTCGGCCTTCTCGGCCCGAACGGCGCGGGCAAATCGACCACGGTCGGCATGCTCACGACGACCATCGTCCCCACCGCCGGACGGGCGCGCCTCGCCGGCTTCGACGTCAGCGAGTCGCCGCGGGCCGCCCGTGCCGTCTCGAGCGTCGTCTTCCAGGAGGCGGTCGTCGACCGGGCGCTCAGCGGAAGACGCCATCTCGAGATCCACGCCCGGCTCTGGCGCGTGGACGTGCGGGAAGCGAAGGCGCGCATCGCCGAGCTGGCCGAGGCGCTCGGGCTGACGGAGCTCCTCGACCGGCCGGTCGCCGGATACAGCGGCGGGCAACGCCGCCGACTCGAGATCGCCCGTGCGCTCGTCTCGAGCCCGCGCGTCCTCTTCCTCGACGAGCCGACGGTGGGGCTCGACCCGCGCATCCGGGCCGAGCTCCTCGACATCATCAACGGGCTGCGCGAGCGAAGCGCCACCACCATCCTTCTGACGACGCACTACCTCGACGAGGCGGAGCGGCTCTGCGACCGCGTCGCGATCATGCACGAAGGCGAGATCGTCGCCCTCGACACGCCGAAGGCCCTGCGCGCCGAGCTCGGCGAGCAGATCCTCGAGCTCCGCGCCCGCGACGACGCTGACGACACGCTCGAGCGCCTGCGTGGCGAAGGAGTGGCCGGACGAGACGCGTTCGTCGTCGGAGCGACGATCACGGTTCCGCTCCACGGGCGCAGCACTGGTGAGGCAATCGCCGCGATCGAGCGGGCCGGCATTCGCAGCTCATCGACCAGCGCACGCGAGACGACCCTCGACGACGTCTACCTGCAGCTGACCGGCGGTCAGCTGCACCCCGCCTGAACGAGAGGAGAACGACCATGACAACTGCAACCACGGAGCTCCTGAGACCCCTGCCGGCACTCGGCCAGGCCCGCCTCGGGCCGGGCGTGACCCTGGTGCGCCGGCGATTCCAGCTGAGCGCGCGAACGCCGCGCGAGCTCGTCGTGCCGCTCCTGACGCCGATCCTCTTCGCGCTCGTGATCGCGCCCGCGCTCCGCGATGCCCTGCACACGAGCGCCGCCTACGAGGCGTACGTCGCCACCGGCACCATCGGCCTGCTGATCCCGCTGAACACGATGTTCGCCGGTATCGGCGTCCTCGTCGACCGCGAGTCAGGAGCTCAGCGCGAGCTCCTGACGGCTCCGATCTCGCGTGCGCTCTTGGTCTTCGCCAATCTCGTCGTCGCCTTCGCCGTCACGGCGCT